>JAYTMF010000064.1:0-2661 GCA_043728755.1 Flavobacteriales bacterium | reverse complement strand
TCGGGAACCACGCCGGCATTGCCCAATATGAAGGAAAGTTTCATTGAGAAGCAGCCTGCATGGGCGGCAGCTACTAATTCTTCCGGATTGGTTCCGGTCCCATCTTCAAAGCGGTCTCTGTAACTGTATTGAACGTTGGACAAAGTTTCGCTTTGTGTACTCAATATTCCTTTGCCTTCTTTCCCCGATCCTTTCCAATTGGCTGTCGCGTGTCTTTTCATGTTATGGTTTTTAAATTTTTAGTTGAATCAAAATGAATGAACAAACCGATTCATCCGTTGGTTCATTCTAAGTACAATAATAATGTAGTATTGAAATTTATTGGCTCACCTCCAACCTGAATCCGACGCCATGAACGTTCGATATGGAGATAGCAGGATCATCGCTCAGGTACTTTCTAAGCTTGGTAATGAATACATCCATGCTGCGTCCGACAAAATAGCTGTCGTCACCCCAGATCATATTCGCGAGTATTTCTCGCTCGATCACCTGCCCTTGATGTTCTGCCAGGAGTTTCAGTAATTCGGATTCCTTTTTTGTAAGCTTTTTTTTCGAGCCATCAATAGTGATCTCGTAATTCGACGCATCAAAAGTGAACTTGCCAATGTTGAATTTATTCTTTTCTCGTGCATTCAGTTTTAAAGTAGGGTTGCGCTTGAGAATGGCTTTGATACGAAGTATGAGTTCTTCACTGCTGAATGGTTTTGTAATATAATCGTCGGCACCGATTTTCAAGCCTTTGATCTTATCCTCTGGTAGTCCTTTTGCTGTTAGAAATATAATAGGCACGTTCTCATCGATTTTTTTGATGTCTTCTGCGAGTGAAAACCCGTCTTTCTTTGGCATCATCACATCGAAGATGCACAAGTCGTACGCTTCCTTATTGAACTGCAACAGACCTTCTTTGCCGTCTTTACAGAGATGAACCCTGAAGCCTTCATGCTTTAGAGAGTCCTGTACTACGAAACCCAGATGCATGTCGTCTTCAACCAACAGGATTTTTGCTGCATTTTTATTTTCTGATTCCATTAGCGTGCTGTATTGAATTTCAGGGTAAACGTACTTCCTTTTCCGGGAGAACTTATAACATCTATCTTTCCATCGTGTGCTTTTACAATGGTTTTGACATAATACAGTCCCAGCCCAAAGCCTCGCACAGAATGTAGGTTGCCTGTAGGTATGCGGTAGAATTTCTCAAAGATCATCTTTAGATGTTGCTTTCCCATTCCAATACCATTATCCGCTATCGTAATGACCAACTCCCCACCTTGGTTTTCTGTTTTAATAGTGATCCTTGGTGCGGTTTCAGTGTATTTGGTGGCGTTGTCGAGCAAATTGTAAATGACATTGGTGATGTGAACAATATCGCCGCGAATATGGCAATTGGCAGCATGTAATGAAGTCATGATCTTACCATCTTTCTCGATCAATTGCATTTGAAATGTTTCAATGGCCTTTTCGATGATGACATGAATATCAAGCAATTCATCCTTCAAGTGAACTTTTTTTGGCGTGAGTGAAGCTATCTGCAGTACGCGCTCCACTTGATTTTTCAAGCGATCGTTTTCATTCTTGATGATGGTTACATATTGCGCCAGTCGGGAAGGATTTTCGATGATGGAAGGATTGGACAATGCTTCTGCAGATAATCCTATTGTGGAAATAGGCGTCTTCAATTCGTGCGTCATGTTGTTGACAAAATCGGTTTTGATCTCGGCCAGTTTTTTTTGCTTCAACAGCACCGATATGGTGTAAGAGAAAAAAACGACAATGAGAAGTATTACGAAACTGGAATACATCCAGAAATCGAGCTGAACCAGAATGAACGATGACTTGTTTGGAAAGATCACCCCAAAGTAATGTCCATCGGGTTGAAATTCCTTGAGCCGATGGATCTGATCTGCATCCGATCGTTCGTATCCAGACTTAAAAGAAATTCTACTGCCGTATACTATAGAGTCCGTAAAGCAATCATATATTCCGTATTCAAAATCTTCTTTTAGATCTGATTGCTCAAACGCATCTTTCAACAAATCTTCCAACAAATAGGGCTGTGGCGTGTCGTTGATATTCGCAATGAAATAATTATTGGTCACTTGCCTGACCGGCTCTGTAGCGGCCGAATCTTTATTCAACACCCGAATGCGTTGCACTACATCTGACAACGCTACAAATGCCCTCCGATTAAATTGATCTTCCTGGAGTGCATATGCTTTTCTCACCCAGAATACTTGCCCGGCGATGATCAGGCCAAGTGAAATAATGGCAAGGAGAATGACTATGACGACTGTGTTTCTGCTCAAGTATTCGTTGTTCTTAATTTTTGTTGCACGAAAGTCCGCTTTACATTTTTGCATTTCGAATAACTTAACTTCTGATTAAGGCGTCGAGGTGAAAGATCATTTTTGAAACGGATACCCATTAATGACTCTTCCAAAAAATCTCTTTTATGCATCGGCCAAATATGAATTTTGCTACTTTATAATCATTTGTTTCGATGTTCATTTTGCCAAATACTTCGTCAAATATCAGTTCCATAACTCTGGCTAGGCTACTTTGATCTATACCAATGTGATTTATAAAACAGGCCAATGTTTGAGAAATCATACAGTGGTAAATGCCGATGGATACAAGTGTTTAGTTCAATCTGGCGAAGCAAAG
>JAYTMF010000063.1:0-2154 GCA_043728755.1 Flavobacteriales bacterium | reverse complement strand
GCGACTCCGATGATCAAAGAAGGTGATCAATATTCAACCGACATGATCCTCAACAACGGCCTGTACCAATACCGCATATGGGAAGATGGCAAAGAATTGATGGACGCGAGCAATCCCAATAAAATAAGCAACGGCATGGGAGCCTTCAACAATACTTTTGTTGCGGGCGCAGTCAGTGAGAGCAAACCGCGATTGGTCTCCACATTTGTCAAGCCCGGCGTGATAGAAGTATTAAATGAGGCAAACTTGCCACAAGTGCAGGTTTATTTTGAAAACTCATTGATCAGTCATGTGATGAATCAGCAAACCATTCACCTGCACATCCCTGTTGAAGCGAAATCGATGGAGCGTTCGCACATCCGAATCTTCGCCGGTAATGGCAGTCAGCGCGCCAACGATTTACTCATACCTCTTCACTATGGTGAGGTGATCATTCGTCCTGAAGAACTCACGCGCAAGGACCTCGAAGCATCGGTCATGTATTTCGCCATGGTGGACAGGTTTGTCGATGGTGACAGTTCAAACAACCGCCCTACACCCGATCCTACCATTCTTCCCAAAGCCAATAACCTCGGCGGCGATCTGCAAGGCATCACGAAAAAAATAAAAGACGGCTATTTTAATTCGCTTGGTATCAACACCATCTGGATCTCTCCTATTTCCACGAATGCAGAAGGCGCGTGGGGCTTTTGGGACAAAGGCGTGAAGAGCACGTTTTCAGCTTATCACGGATACTGGCCAACAGCACTGAAGCTTATCGACGACCGTTTCGGCGATGAAGCGGCGATGAAAGAACTCATCACCGTGGCGCATGAGAACAACATGAATGTTATACTTGATTATGTAGCACATCACGTGCATCAAAATCATCCATTGTACAAAGAGAAACCCGAATGGACAACGCCGCTATACTTGCCGGATGGAACAATGAATACAGAAAAGTGGGATGAACACCGCCTCACCACCTGGTTCGATACATTTCTTCCCACATGGAATTTCGCCAATCACGAAGTGGTGGAAGCGCTCACCGACTCTGCTATGTATTGGGTGGAGAAATATGAACTCGATGGTTTCCGTCATGATGCTACCAAGCACATCACTGAAGACTTCTGGCGCACATTGACGAAGAAAGTCAAATCTTATACTTCGACACATCCTGATCGCCGAATTTATCAGGTGGGTGAAACGTATGGCAGTCCGGAGTTGATCTCGTCGTACATCAACAGCGGTGAACTGGATGCGCAATTCGACTTCAATTTATATGATGCCGCTGTCGATGCATTTGCCAAGGACGAAACCAGTTTTTCCAATCTCGGTCGCGTGTTGAGGGAAAGTATGGGTTACTATGGAAGTCATCACGTGATGGGCAATATCACGGGCAATCAGGATCGCGCGCGATTCACATCCTATGCCGACGGCTCCGTGAAATTCTCGGAAGATGCGAAGCTCGCGGGATGGACCAGAGATATTCAAAACAAAGGGGCAAATGGTTTTCTGAAGATGGTCATGTTGAATGCTTTCCTGATGACTACACCCGGCATTCCATGCGTGTATTATGGCGACGAAATAGGCATGCCCGGAGGAAATGATCCTGACAATAGACGCATGATGCACTTCGACGATTTGAATGAGGACCAACAGAAAACCAAAGAAACTATTGCGAAGTTGATCAAGCTGAGAAGAGAAAATATGGCACTCACATTTGGCGATACTTTCATATTGAAAGACGATGAAGAAGCTTTCGTATTTGTACGCCACTATTTCGATCAAAATGCCATCATAGTACTCGACAAGAAAATCAATGAGGGCGAAAACTGGTCGGTGGAAATTCCAGTCAATTTGAGAAGTCTGGTCTTCCGACAGTTTGGTCAGAGTCCGTTTTTGATAGTCAATGGTGTGCTCACATTCAGAGCAGATGCAGGGGAAGTGGTGAATGCGTTTGAAATATTTTACTGAGGCTTTTAATTAATAGGGACGCCGAGTAGGCCAAGGGGATTCTCACCCTAAGCCGTTCACAGAATCGTACGTGATAGTCTCCCATCGCTCAGCACTTGTTATACCAATGTGATTTATAAAACAGTCCAATATTTGAGAAATCATACAGTGGTAAATGCCGATGGATACAAGTGTTTAGTTCAATCTGGCGAAGCAAAG
>JAYTMF010000062.1:0-3322 GCA_043728755.1 Flavobacteriales bacterium | reverse complement strand
TATTGGAAAAATTCGTCGTGCGCAAAAGGCCCGGAACGGTTGGTATTTGTGCGGCCATTACCAACAAGTACAAAGTAGATACTGTACCTCATATTATCTGTGGTGGATTTTCAAAACAGGATACTGAAGATGCTTTAATAGATCTGAATTTTGTCGGCGTCGACAATGTGCTTGTGTTGCGAGGCGACCCTATCAAAAATGAAGGTCGATTCAAGCCTGAACCGGATGGTCATTCGTATGCCAACGAATTACTCGAACAAACAATGAATATGAACAAAGGGCAATATCTCGACCCCGATCAGCGTGACACACAAAAGACGAATTTTTGTATCGGTGTTGCAGGATATCCGGAGAAACACTTCGAAGCACCCAATAGAAAAAGCGATCTCCGTTTTTTGAAAGCAAAAGTTGATGCCGGTGCAGAGTACGTTGTCACACAGATGTTTTTCGACAATCGTGCTTACTTTAAATTCGTAGAAGAGTGTAAGGAATTTGGTATCTACGTTCCAATCATCCCCGGTTTAAAACCGATTGGAACCAAAGCTCAGTTAAACGTCATTCCGCATTTCTTCCACATCAATCTTCCCGATGAATTGGTGCAGCTGGTTGAAAAAGCGAAGTCTGACGAAGATGTCCGACGCATCGGCGTGGACTGGTGCATAAAACAATCAAAAGAACTCAAAGATGCCGGTGTTCCTGTTTTGCATTATTATACGATGGGCAAACCAAAGAGCACAAAAGAAATTGCAACGGCGGTATTCTAAACGCCATTCCATTCAAACATAACTTGCCATCCCATATTTGAAAACCGCTTGTGAGAGATATACTTTTATTCATACCGCCTCTTACACAGCTGAACACTCCATATCCGGCGACTGCTTATCTGACGGGCTTTTTAAAACAACAAGGTGTTCATGTGAGACAGGCGGATCTTGGTCTTGATCTTGTTCTCGACGTTTTCAATCGCCGTGGATTCGAAAATCTATTCGATACAATTGAACTTGGAAATTTCAAACTGTCAGCATCTTTTGATACGCTTCTAAGAAATCGGGCTCAATATGAAAATGCAGTTGATTCGGTTATTTCGTTTCTTCAAAACAAGAATTATACATTCGCATATCGAATTGCAAACGGTCAATATCTGCCGGAAGGAAATCGATTTAAGACGATCAAAGACCTTGACTGGTTTTTCGGCAATATCGGTGTGCAGGACAAAGCACGGTATAAGTGCACCATGTTTCTTGAAGATGTTTCCGATCTGATTCAAGCCACCGTCGGTCCACATTTTGCATTTTCAAAATATGCAGAACGCATTGCACGCACTGCGTCTTCATTCGATCCGATTCACGAAGAACTTGAAAAGCCCAATAACTATTTTGACAAACTTCTTATAGCGCAGGCGAAAAAATACTTTGTTACAAAAGTGCCAGATGTAGTGGGTTTCTCTGTTCCCTTTGGTGGAAATCTATATGGTGCATTGAAAGTCGGACAATGGATCAAGACAAATTTTCCATTGACGAAAATTGTCATCGGTGGCGGTTATCCAAATACGGAATTACGTGATTTATACGATCCTCGCGTGTTTGAATACCTCGATTATATCACGCTCGACGATGGTGAAGGTCCACTCATGGCTATTCTAAATCACCTGTCCGATCCAGATAAATTCCCACATCTCAAACGCACATTTTTGCGCAAGAATGGAATCGTAGAATTCTTGAATGATTTGATCGGCGGCGATTATGGTCATGCGAAATTACCTGCGCCGAGCTACGAAGGATTGCGCTTTCACGAATACTTGTCTGTGATCGATATGCCCAATCCCATGCATCGCTTGTGGAATGACGGGCGATGGAATAAGCTCACCATCGCTCACGGATGTTATTGGAAAAAATGCAGCTTCTGCGATATATCACTTGACTACATCCGTCGCTTTGAACAATCGCCGGCAAAAGATCTGGTGGACAAAATGGAGACGCTCATCGCTGAAACCGGTGAGACTGGTTTTCATTTCGTGGATGAAGCTGCTCCGCCACTCGCCATGCGTGATCTCGCTCTTGAAATTATCCGACGTGGTTTGCAGGTAACGTGGTGGACGAATATTCGATTCGAAAAAACATTCTCAGAAGATCTGTGTAAACTATTTGCAGCTTCAGGTTGCATTGCTGTTACAGGTGGATTAGAAGTTGCCAGTCCGCGCTTACTCGAGCTGATCGAAAAAGGAATTACCATCGATCAGGTCGCTCGTGTTTGTAAAGGTTTTCGCGATAGCGGAATTCTAGTGCACGCATATCTCATGTACGGATTCCCAACGGAAACCGAGCAAGAAACTATTGACTCGTTGGAAGTAGTGCGTCAACTTTTTAAACATGGATTGCTGCAATCAGCGCATTGGCATCAATTTGCAATGACTGCTCATAGTCCCGTTGGATTGAATCCGGAAAAGTATCATGTTATCCGCACGGGTCCCGAATTCAAAGGCTTTGCGAACAACGATCTCTATCATGAAGATCCGACAGGAGCCGAGCACGAAAAATTCTCTGACGGTCTCAAAAAGGCGTTATACAATTACATGCACAACATAGGACATGACTTTCCACTGCAAAAGTTCTTTTCATTTCCTGTTCCAAAAACGAAAGTGCATCCTTCCATCATCGGAAACGCCATCGCTACTCCTCTTCCCGATCCTTTGGATACCCCTGGATTCAGGATTGCCTGGAACGGTGTGAGCTATAAAATACTTAGCAAAAAAGAGGATCAACTCGAAGTGCTTTTCTTCTTTCCAAATGGAACACAAAAGATCGAACTTCCTGAAGTGGTCATGGCATTCATCGAAAAGCATCACGATGATTTCAATCTATTCGCCACAACTCCATTGCTGCTCCAAAATGCGCTCACTGCATTATCGCAAACTTTCAACTTACCGGAAGAAAAGATCATTCGATTGCCCTGGTGGAAAAAATTGCGTGAGAATGTCCTTTGGGTGATACGTCGTTAAAGGCGATCGTAAGGCGCGATATTTAGAAACTAATACCGATTGGACAAGTGTATGATTTCTCAAACATTGGCCCGTTTCATAAATCACATTGGTATAAAATCCTGCGGATTGATTATTCGATGATAAAAGGATTCGAAAACTTAGCGTCTGTCAAAACTTTTTCATCTGTAAGCGTTCCGAGAAACGCAACGAGTGCAGTTTTTTCTGTGCCTGTCATAAACATTCGCTGAGGAATCGTTCCCTGATCCACCGGAATAAAATCGAAATTGATCACTGGCCCGAGATGTTCGGGTGTCAATCCTCCTTGCTCCCTGATGCGCAACT
>JAYTMF010000061.1:0-4180 GCA_043728755.1 Flavobacteriales bacterium | reverse complement strand
TGACCTTGGGAACGCGGTATGTCAAGGTCCCCGGTAATGCCAGGGGAACAATCACATCGATGAATTTGGTAACGTGTTCCAAGTGGGTGCAAGTTAATTCCGTAAAAATGATTCACGCATTTAGCGGGAAAGGAATTTCTAAGAGCCACGTTATTCGCTGGCAATTAGATATGAAAAGGGGCGACACTTGGTCGCCCCTTTTCATAAGTCAATGACTCAATTCTATCTGATAATTGCCAAACTCTTAGTGAGTCGTTCTTCACCATTCGAAAATCTGATGAAGTAAACTGCGTCCTTCAAAAATGTAATGTCAAGTATATACTGACGCTCCTCACCCGCTTTCATGTCACCGGTGTAAACGGTTTCAATTCTTCTGCCGGTGATGTCATACACATCAATGTTCCATCTTGTATCATTATTCGCTCTTGTTCGAATAATTACATCTGTTGATGAGGATTGCCATGCATGTAAAGAAGCGTTGTTATTTGCAACACCTTCTGTGGTGTTAAAAGTGATGGTTTGAACATGACATTCTTCGTTGCCCGTGCAATCTGTCGCACACCATGTTCTCGTGATCGTAGGACAATTAGGCGAACCTCCTCCAATCTCTTCAGTAAACACTACCGACACATTGCTGTCACAATTATCAGACGCTGTGATGGTCGGTGCTAAAGGTGCTCCATCTGCACAATTCAACGTGCTATCTGCAGGATACTCACTCAAAACCGGTGGATGTAGATCTGTGATAGTGATCACCTGGATTTCCTGCGATAAGTTGCCACATTCATCTATAGCTGTCCATCTTCTCGTGAAATAGGTGGCACATCCAATGGCCTCCGTTGTCGCAGTGAGTGTAATTTCCGGCAATGCTGAGCAATTGTCAAGTGCAAATACTGGAGCAGGAGGAATTGGGTCAAGACAATCAATGGTCATATCCAATGGCACACCGAAAAGAACAGGTGCATCATTGTCTTCCAATGTAATTAATGAACTGTATTCATTGCTGTTTCCGCATCCGTCGTTGATGGTCCATGTGCGCAACATCGTGTACGAATTTGCACAGCTTCCAAGTGTAATTTCTTCACTTAATGAAATAGTGACGTTCGAACAATCATCCGTAAACTCTATGGCGTAACTATCCGATGATGGAATTTCCGAACAACTCAGCGTAACGCTGGCTGGAGGCAATGTGGCAGCATTGAATTGTGGAACTTCCGTGTCCTCCAAATCAATGATTTGTATAGCCTGAGAACTATTGCCACACGCATCTGATGCTGTGTAAGTTCTGATCAAACCTCCGGCACACACATCTTCAAAAAACTCATCCGTATAATTGACACTTACACTTCCGCAATTGTCAAATGCGGAAACAAACACGCCGTTGGATTCTGAACACGGCAAGGTCATGCTAGGGAAAAAATCCATGAACTGAGGCGCATCAGAATCAGAAACAGTGATGGTCTGCGTATAACTGCTTTCATTTCCACATAAATCAGATGCTGTGAAAACTCTTTCCATCGTGTAGTTCGATGGGCAATTGCCGCTGATAATAATAACATTCACGGTTACTTCCACAGCACCGGAACATTCATCCTCAGCAAAAGGCATCACCATTTCCGGAATTTCATCCGTGCAAGCTATTGACATGTCTTCCGGCACAATTACAAATAGTGGTGCCTCATAATCTTCGAATGTGATCTCCTGTACGTGCGTTGATTCATTGCCGCAATCATCGGCAGCAGTAAATGTTCTGAGTAGTTGGTATCCACATGCTCCTCCCACAATTTCCTCGGATATGGTGATGGTAACACTGCCGCAATTGTCGGTAGCTACAACATTCCCTGTTGATGGAATGTCATCACCACAATTCAATACTAAATTCAATGGTGTTTCGGTGAAAACCGGTGCCTGAGTGTCCTGAACATGTAGGATCATATCCACGAATGACCTGTTGCCACATGCATCTTCACCAATCCAAGTATAAACCATATCATAAGTGCCGGTGCAAGTGCTTTCTAGTACATCTGAAAGGAAAATGACATTCACTTCTGAACAATTGTCATCAAACATCACATTCTCCGCGTTGATCACCGGAAGATTATCACAGCTAACGGTCATACTTTCAGGAGTGAATTGTGCAACAGGTGCTATGGCATCTACCAACGTTACTGTTTGCGATGCGAAAGCAGTGTTGCCACATCCGTCAGTAGCAGTAAACATGCGCAAGAAACTTCCAGCACAGTCTCCGATCATTCCTATCTCGGTGGTTACTACAAGGTCAGAACAATCATCCACAGCAATAGGATCTTCCAGTTCATAAGCGACGCCACATAAGTAAGTGACGTCTTCAGGAACAAATGAGAACATCGGTGGCTGGTTATCAAGAATTGTTATCTCCTGTGCAAGTTCTTTGGTGTTTCCGCATTCATCTGTGGCTGTCCATACTCGAATGAAAATACTTCCACAGGGAAGGCTTGTAGTAGATGCGCTTAACGTGATGGTAATATCTTCTGATGAAGTACAATTATCTGTTGCAGTGATTACAGCCTCTTCAATAGGATCGCCGCAATTGATGGTAGTGTTCGCGGGAACACCAAAAACCTGAGGCAATTCTTCGTCAACAACGTAAATCGTCCATGTAGCAGATACGGTATTTCCGCAAGCATCTGTAAGTGTCCATGTTCTCAAAAGGTTATAACTATTGATGCAAGCACCGGGTATTTGCACTTCATCAATAACAACGACAACATTTCCACAATCATCCTCGAAAGTAACTCCGGCAGATTCTAAAGTAGGAATGTCGGAGCAGCTCACTGACGTATCATCAGGGAAAAACGAAATGACCGGATCTTGCGTGTCGCTGATGCTGAACTCCTGATCCACAGTTGCACTGTTTCCGCAGTCATCCGTTGCAGTCCAGTGACGAATAAATCCGCCGGTGCAACCTGTCGTTCCGAACTCATCCTCAAATGTGATCGTAACACTGGAACAATTGTCTTCGGCAACGGGTGGATCGATTGGACCACCTGAACCACCATCACATGTTAAAACGATCGGGTCAGGAATAAATGTAAAAACCGGAGGCGCTGTATCACTAAAGCTTATCATTTGTGATGCCGTTACCGTATTTCCACATCCGTCTGTGGCAGTGAAAACGCGCAACAAACCGTCACCACATGTTCCTGTTTCGCCTATTGGCATATCCACATAAGTTACCGTGACTGAAGAGCAATCATCCTCAGCGAGAGCGAGATCAAGGTCTGCAAGAGAAATACCTTCACCACATATAATCGCGACGTCATCCGGAACAAAAGTGAACACAGGTGGCGATTGATCATTTATGGTGATGGTCTGTGACATGGAAGCAACATTACCGCACGCATCTGATGCTGTCCATGTGCGGATAAATAAATAGCCGCAATCTGCCGGCATCGTGCTGGCTTCAAGTGTGACACCCACTTGGTCGTCACAATTATCCAATGCAACCACCACAGCTTCACTCACCGGATCACCACAATTGATGGATACATCTGCAGGAATGCCGCTCAATACAGGCGCTATATCATCCAGTATATGAATATTCCAAGTGAATGCATCTGAATTTCCACATCCATCTGTAAGCGTCCATGTGCGATGAATCGTGTAACTGTTCACACATTCTCCTTGTTCAACTGTTTCACTAAACGATGCAGTGACTGAACTGCAATCATCAGCGAATTGAACCGCGTCCGCATCTATCACAGGCATCTCCCCGCAGCTCACCGTTACATCTTCGGGAAAAGAAGTCATGTATGGCGGTGTGTTATCGATCAGCGTTACTTGAGTGGATTCAATGGCCTGATTTCCGCATCCGTCAAAAGCGCGCCAAATGCGCAAGTAACTGCCCGCGCAATCACCAAGTGGAACATCTGTCCATGCAAGTTCAACTACCGAACATTGGTCGGTCACCAACGCCATATCCAATTCGAATGCCTCCGTACAATTTACCTCAACATCCGGTGGCAAAAACGCAAATGTTGGATTAACATCATCACTCACATGAATGATCTGACTCGCAGAAGATATGTTGCCGCAATCGTCGATAGCCGTCCATGTGCGCGTAAAATCATATCCGCAGGAATTCTGAACTGTGATCGCGTGGATGGTGATATTCACATCATCATCACAATTATCAATAGAA
>JAYTMF010000060.1:0-10674 GCA_043728755.1 Flavobacteriales bacterium | reverse complement strand
AAAGTTGCCATTATCACCGGCGCATCGCGCGGAATTGGCAAAGGCATAGCAGAAAAATTTATAGAGCAAGGCGCGAACGTAATTTTTACCTACGCCAGCAGTGATGAAAAAGCACGTGCCCTTGAAGCAGAACTTGCATCCAAAGGTGGTATGGCCAAAGGATATAAGAGTGACGCCGCCGATTTCAATGCTGCTCACACACTCGTGGATGAGGTTATAAAAGATTTTGGAACTGTGGACATACTCGTTAACAATGCCGGTATCACACGCGATAATCTTCTTATGCGTATGACAGAAGAACATTGGGATGAGATCATACGTGTCAATCTCAAATCTGTATTCAACCTGACCAAAGCTGTTATCAAACCCATGCTGAAGGCGAGGTCGGGCAGCATTATCAATATGAGCTCCGTTGTAGGTGTGAAAGGCAATGCCGGGCAAGCAAATTATGCCGCATCGAAAGCCGGTATCATTGGCTTCACTAAAAGCGTTGCAGCGGAACTTGGATCAAGAAATATTCGTTGCAATTCAATTGCGCCCGGATTTATCGAAACAGAAATGACGGCAGCACTGGACGAAAAAACAGTACAGGAATGGAGAAATGCCATTCCACTTAAGCGCGGCGGCAGCACGGAAGATGTTGCCAATGCGACACTTTTTTTGGCTTCAGATATGAGCGCTTACATTACAGGACAAACGCTTCATGTTTGTGGTGGAATGTTGATGTGAAAATTTAGCCCCTGTTCTAAAATTGTGCATTTGATCGCCGATAGAACCCTTTGATCTCAATAAAAACACTTTCTTAAAAACGACTTTTTCTACGATGTCCATCATCACTCAAGCACCCGCATGGCTGATCCTAATGTGCCTGATTACGGGGCTTGCATACGCCGGAGCGCTTTACTTCAGAGACCGATTCAACCGCACCTATGGCAAGTCGCTGGCGGCTTTGCTCGGAGTGCTTCGATTCAGTTGCATTTCCTTGCTTGCATTTTTTCTGCTTAAACCCTGGATCAAATCGATTGATCGTGAAGTAGAAAAGCCCGTGATCGTCATTGCGCAGGATGATTCGCAATCGCTGGTAATAGGACGTGACTCAACATTTTATAAAGGCAAGTACAGGGAAGATTTGCAAGCACTTGTGACGCAACTTCAGGAAAATTACGAAGTGAGTACATATCGTTTTGGATCATCTGTTCATGATGGAATCGATTCACTGCGCTTCGATGAAAAATTAACGGATTTCTCAGGACTTCTGGATGAATTGTACACGCGTTATAGCGGCAGAAATCTCGGCGCTATTGTGATTGCTTCTGATGGACTTTACAACAAAGGAAGCAATCCTGTCTATGCCTATCAAAAACTAAATGTTCCGGTTTACACTGTTGCACTAGGTGATACAACCATTCATCGCGACATATTGATAGCAGACGTAGCGGCCAACCGCCTTGCATATCTCGGCAACAAATTTCCAATGGAAATTACTGTCGAGGGCAGAAAAGCAAATGGCGAAACTGCTGTTTTGAGTGTGACAAGAAAAGGAAAAACACTTTACTCGGAAACGATCAGCTTCAGTGAAGAAAGATTTTTCAAAACTGTTTCGCTTTCATTGGATGCTACCGAAACAGGATTGCAAAAATATTCAGTACAACTCACAGGGATCAACAATGAAGTAACACTCGCCAACAATCACGAAGATATTTTTATTGATGTACTTGATAGCAGACAAAAAGTATTGATACTGGCATATGCGCCGCATCCGGATCTCAACGCAATTCGCGAGGCGATTACGAGCAATGAAACATATAAAGTCGATGTAAAAATGGTGAAGGATTTTAGTGGAAATATTTCGTCCTACAGCCTCGTTATATTTCATCAATTGCCCGCACCGGGATCGAATGGAGCGAGCTTTATCACAAACGCCCTTGAACAAAAAATTCCCTCCATTTTTGTGTGGGGAAACAGCACCGACTTCAATGCTTTCAATCAACTCAATTTGGGATACGCACTGAACAATTACCGAAATAATTCTACCGATGTTTCCGGATATTTCGCTGACGAATTTTCACTTTTTACACTCGAAGAAAATGTACGAGGAATGTTCAAAACAATGCCTCCTCTTACACTTCCATTCGGCGACTTTTCGTTCAGCCCGGGCTTGACGTCGATGGTCTATCAACAGGTTGGTCAGATCAAAACAAAGAAGCCCCTGATCTCATTCAACAAAGTAAATGACACCAAAATCGGGCTTATTTGCGGCGAAGGAATCTGGAGGTGGAGAATGACTGCTTATCAGCAATTCGAATCGCATGCGTCGTTCAATGAATTCATCACTAAAATTGTTCAATACAGCGCGGCAAAAGAAGATAAAAGTCTATTTCGTGTCTCGGGGAAAAATGATTTTCAGGAGAATGAAGTCATCACTTTCGATGCAGAATTGTACAATCAAAGTTATGAGCCGATCAATAATCGCGAAGTGACGATGCGCATTTTCACGGATGACAGCAAGGAGTTCAGCTATGTCTTTTCGCCAAATGGAAATCGCTATAGATTGAACGCAGGACAACTTCCTGTTGGCAATTATCGCTATGAAGCATCTGTGCACGGCGAAAAAGAAATCCTGAAAGAGCGAGGTGAATTCAGTGTAAGTCCGCTGCAGATGGAATTGGTGAATACCATCGCCGATCACCGACTCATGTATCAGCTTGCTATGGACAACAATGGCGAGATGGTGTATCCACAAAGTATGAATACGCTTGCCGAACTGATCCGTAATAAAAAAGAAATAGTTCCAATTTCGTATGAGCATAAACAACTTAATGAGTTGATCAATTATAAGTGGTTACTTGCACTGCTCTTAATATTACTCACAGGAGAATGGTTGCTCAGAAAACGTGCAGGCACTTATTAATTATTTTTCACTTTTGTCAAGAGCATATTTGAAAGTGTCATGAGATCACACATCAGAATAGGAGGCGTACCGGAACATTTCAATTTGCCTTGGCGACTTGCTGCAGAGCGCGACATTTTCTCGTCGCATGGCATAGATCTGGCATGGACGATCTATGCCGGAGGTACCGGAGCAATGACCAAAGCATTGAGCAATGGTGAACTCGATATCGCGATATTGCTCACTGAAGGATTTGTTGCAGCAGCGAGTCAAGGCCTCAAAGCAAAAATTGCAAAAGTTTACATTCAGACGCCACTCACATGGGGCATTTACACAGGTGCGAATTCGAAGAATGAAAATATTGAATCCGCAGGTTCTGCGAAATATGCCATCTCGCGACGGGGTTCCGGATCGCACCTGATGGCAAAGATTCATGCCAAGCAACGCGGCATTGATTTATCAGAAGAAAATTTTATCGTCGTGAATAGTTTGCATGGCGCAGTGCAATCTCTTTTGCGTAGCGAAACGCAATTGTTCTATTGGGAAAAATTCATGACCCGGCCCTACGTCCGCAGCGGAGAATTGAAACTGGTGGGAGAATTCAGTGCCCCATGGAGTAGTTTTCTTGTGATCGCCAGCGAAGGAGTATTGCAAACGAAATCAGAAGTTGTCAATCAACTTTTGCAAATAATGAATGCGGAATGCATTGCATTCAAACAAGACAACTCAAGTGTCATACATCTCAGTAAGAAATTTGAAATGAGCGTGCCGGAAGCACGCACCTGGCTGCGCGATACGCAATGGAATTATGATTACAACGTGGATGAACGCAGTTTGATCAATGCAAAAGAAGCGTTGGTTTCTATTGGCATGTGCGACGAAAAACTGAAGGTGAATGGACTTATCTCATCATGGTTAAAAATTATTTGATATGGAAGAATTATTGAAAAAAGGTTGGTTTAAAGCTTGTCTGATCTCTCTTGGGATTATCCTTTTTCTTTTCGCCAACAGAAATGAAATTCTCAATGGCATAGGAAACTGGTTGGTGAAAAGCGATCAACCTGAAATGACCGAATGTTGTTTTGTTTTAGGTGGAAATAGTTTTGAACGAGGATTGGCTGCTGTGCAAGTCTTTGAGAAATTTCCTGAACAAAAATTTGCAACGACCGGTGGAAATTATCCATACCAGATCCTTTGTCTTGACACCACCATGTTCGAAGCCGAACTCACCAAACACATGATGGTGCGTAAAGGAATTTCAACTGAACAGATCGACACACTTACATCCGCTCACAGCACTATGGAAGAGTCTGATGAAATCATGCAGTATTGTAAAGAGCGTCAGCTTCAACATATCACTATCCTATCCAGCGCCTTTCATTTGCGCCGTGTTCGATGGGTTTTTGAAGACAAGTTCGAAGACGCCGGCATCAAAGTCAATTTTCACGGCGCCACGGCAATTGAATATGATCAGACCAACTGGTGGAAGAACGAAGAAGGGATGATCATGGTAAATAACGAATTGATCAAATTGCTCTATTACTTCATCAAGTACTAAAGGCACTCGGTTTGTGCTCGTCACAAAATTTCGTGCTCCATTTTAAGTTGACCTGTAGATAGGTCATGTTCAAAAGATTGTCCATTACTCAAGGATTTTTTTTTATGACTTCAAAACCGACAATCAAAAGCACCTTAAATTTGAGGGTGCCTAATTTTATATTTAGACTAGAAGCCGATGAGTGAAGAAAACCGCGATCAAAATAATTCGCAGGAACTCGTACACAAATATGAGCAGATGCTTGCGAGAAATGAAGCTTACTATTTCGATATCGAACAATTTGAAGAGATCATAGATTATTACTGCGAGGCAAGTGTTTTTACACGCGCATTGCACGTCATTCAATATGCATACTCTTTATTCCCCGAGAATGTGGCCATGATGCTTCGCGAAGCACAAATTCTGACCGGCATGGGTCATTTGGCAAAAGCGTTGAAACGATTAAAAATTCTAGAGAAAATTGAGCCCAATGAGGAAGTTCTTCTCACATTGGCCTCGATATATAGTCAGCAGCGTGAACACAACAAAGCCATCATACTATTAAAGAAGGCGCTTGCGCTTGGCGGTCGTGAATTTGAAGATGAGATTTACATGGAAATCGCACTCGAGTACGAAAGTCTTGAGAGATATGACAAGGCTCAAGAAATTCTAATCGAAGCCATCAACAAAAGACCGGAGAACGAAATTCTGCTGTACGAACTTGCATATTGTTTTGACGTTGCGGAAAAGACTGCCGAAGCCGTTGAATTTTACCTCGCATTCACTGACAAACATCCATTCAGTTTTGCGGCCTGGTACAACCTTGCCAATGCCTATCAAAAGTTGAATCAACTGGATGATGCATTGGAAGCGTACGATCTGTGTATGGCCATACAAGAAGATTTTACGCCAGCATACTACAACAAAGCACATACGCTTTTCAAACTGGAGCGTTATCAACAAGCCATTCAGGTGTTTGAAGAAACATACGCATTCGAACAGCCGCAGGCACCTGTGTATTGCCACATTGGTGAATGCTTCGAAAAGTTGAATGAGTATGACAAAGCACTTTTTTATTACAAGAAAAGCATTCAATTGGACGAGCATTATGCAGATGCCTTTCTTGGTATGGGTATCGCGCTCGACCTGATGGATAAGACACTTGAAGGACTTACTTATGTGGAAAGGGCGATTGACCTGGAAGGTGACAATTCCGATTACTACTTGTTCCAAATTGAATTTCTTAAAAAACTTGGCAGACTCGAGGAAGCCGAGGCCATTGGCGAATTATCTATTGCCAGGTTTGGTGAGAACGAAGATCTTTGGCTTGATTACT
Organism: Flavobacteriales bacterium; assembly: GCA_043728755.1. Classification (GTDB taxonomy): domain Bacteria; phylum Bacteroidota; class Bacteroidia; order Flavobacteriales_D; family Sanyastnellaceae; genus JAIBBG01. The sequence continues at coordinate 4,911 of JAYTMF010000060.1, read as the reverse complement.
CTGACATATTTATTCAAAAAGGAGAAATAGAAAAGGCGATAGAGATCATCAATTCCGGATGGCAGCGTTGTCCTCAAAGTCATGAAATTGGCTACCGCAAAGTTGCCTATTTGATAAAGAACGGAAGGATCACTGAAGCCGAAGAATTACTCTTGCGACTTTCTGCTTCCGAACCCGTAGGTTTGAAGGATCTTGAAGAATATTACCCTGAAATTAAAAACAACATTCTATTTGTTGAAATTTCAATGAAGAATTCTTCTGAGAGTTAAAGGCCGCAAGAAATTAAGCTGAATCGACAAATCTCAAAATTTAGTTGCGTATTGTTCATTGGTATTGCTACTTATACCAATGTGATTTATAAAACAGGCCAATGTTTGAGAAATCACACAGTGGTAAATGCCGATGGATACAAGTGTTTTGTTCAATCTGGCGAAGCAAAGATTGGACTATTACACTCGTCCAATCGGTATTATCATCGCCAGAGGTGACGGCATTCGGCAAATACAGCTCAATTCGTGTTATGATGACAAGGTTTAATCCACCTATAAATGAACATTTCCCATACAAACTGACCATTGTCTTTTGAACCAACCCTCCCTTTTTTACCATATTTGCACCTTTTGCCAATAACTCAACATGAATTTCACCCTTTCCAACCTTCCAAAGCGAACAAAAAAAAACCGGGAATACGGTCTTACTATGGTCATGGACAAAGGACTCAGCCTTCGCCAGGCGGATGATCTGATCGAAAGTTCCGGAAACCAAGTCGATATCGTAAAACTTGGTTTCGGTACTTCGGCATTTTCGTCGAACGTAAAAGAAAAAGTGAAACTCTATCGCGATGCGAACATTGATGTTTACCTCGGTGGGACTTTGTTCGAAGCCTTCTACGTGAGAGGCCAGGTGGACGATTATCGCAAATACATCGACAGCCTCGGGCTAGATATGCTAGAGGTATCTGACGGAAGCATGGTGCTTGATCATGATCTGAAGTGTGAACTCATTGCAAATTTTGCCAAATCGTATAAAGTACTTTCAGAAGTAGGTTCGAAAGAAGAGGGAATTCTTATCTCTCCAGCACGCTGGATAAAAATGATGCAGACCGAGCTGCAGGCCGGTTCCTGGAAGGTCATCGCTGAAGCACGTGAAAGCGGCACCGTAGGAATTTATCGTCCAAATGGACAAGCACACGTAATGCTCATCAACAAAATCATTAAAAACGTTGATCCTCAAAATATTCTTTGGGAAGCTCCAAAAAAACCACAACAGGTATATTTCATCAAACAGTTCGGAGCAAATGTCAACCTTGGAAATATTGCGGAAAATGAAGTGATTCCGCTTGAATGTCTGCGGATTGGATTGCGTGGCGATACATTTTTCGACTTTCAGTCGGAAGATATCGTTACAAAATACAAAGCTTAGTAAGTAATAAGTTACAGCAATGAAAAACCTGACATGCATTGAACTCAGCAATTGGATAAAATCCAAAACCAAACATCTGCTGATTGATGTGCGCGAGTCCTATGAGGTGGAAACTTGTTCGATTGGTGGATTGAATATTCCTATGTCCGAAGTGTTTTCAAACCTGCAAAAAATCCCTCGCGATATTCCTGTTGTTTTTCATTGCAAATCCGGCAAAAGATCCGGAGCGGTTGTTCATGCGTTGGAATCAAAACACTTTTATACCAATCTTTATTCGCTGGAAGGTGGTATCATCGCTTGGATCGAAAATGTCGATCAATCGCTGGCGAAATACTAGTCGCATTCAGACAACTTTACCAGCCTCTGGTGAAAATTCTATTGAATACTCATCCTCAATAAAAATTCAATCTGCTACTCTAGTTTTTCGTTTGAACGATGTCGGCTATGATCGCGATTGTTCTTCTTCTCTAGATTTTTCAAAAACGCTGCTTCAAGATTTACTCCTGTTTGATTGGCAAGACAAATGATTACCCATAGCACATCGGCCAGTTCATCTCCGAGGTCAAGATTGGTGTCACTTTCCTTTTCACTCTGTTCACCATAACGACGCGCAATTATTCGCGCCACCTCTCCGACTTCCTCTGTCAGCATGGCCATATTAGTAAGTTCGTTGAAGTATCGCACACCAACTGTGTTGATCCAGCCGTCTACAATTCGCTGCGTATCGTGAAGGGTTATGTTCTTAGCACTTGACATGTTCATCTATCATTTTATTATGAGGTGCAAGATGCGCACAACATCGAAATATTTCGGGCCAAAATCATCCATCATTCACGTAGCATTTTAATAAATATCAACGCATCATCCCAATTATTATAACTGCAATTATGAAACACTTAATATTTAAAGTCACCTTTTCGATTTGAAAAAGTTGAATTCTCCATTTTAAACATTTACTTGTTTGATACTTTGACATTATCAACCTGTTAGAACAATTTCATCGTCTTCTTTTGTGCCGTTGTATCATGGACTGAAATTGAAATCCAAGATATGAATACCTATCGGCTTATGCGTAATACTTATACCCATCAAAAGCAATCCATGAATCCATTTTTACAAACCGTGCGAACACTAGCCATTCTAGTATTAGCATTCATGTGCACTGTTCAATCTGCTCACGCAATTACAATTACAAGAACGTCTGGCTCTGTAATGTATACTGATATTTCTCAATCAGTAAACTCGTGTTACTTGTCGTACATCATCACGAACAATGATGGAATTGACTATGCAGATTTATGGTCGAACATTGGATCATTTACAGGTGCGGTAGTTACAATCAACGCGAATGAAGATGGTGTAAGCCACATCGGCGCACTAGCCAATGGACAATCAAAGCCTGTTTTTTTTTATGTGACGGCAAGTGCCGTAACAACAGTACCTCAAGGACATACGATTAGGGTCTATTCGGGGCCGATTTCTATCGGCAGTATAGTCGCAAACGGTACATTTTCGATATCAGAAGTAATGAATACTCTGTCTGCAAGTTCGAATCAAGTGAACTCCATCGTCTCGGGTCCAAATCCTCCGCAGGTTGGTGGAACTGTCACCATCACCGTTCAAGGATCGACTGGACAGATGACGAATCAACAAGCATCACGAGTAATATGTTTTACGCCGGCTTCGTTTTCATCGTGGCTACCCAACTCCTATGAATTGCAAAGTGCCACTATCACACTTTCCGCACCGAATGCCGGTACACACGTAAATACGTTGAATATCCCAAATGCTTCTATTCTCAGCAACAACAACACTCCCTATGAATGTGTCTATGTTTTCAAAGCCACCGGTATCGCAACTGCTCCCGCTTTTATAAGTCCCCTAGGGCATATTAGCAGTGGTGGACAGATGAAGCATAACTCTGTTGGCTCATTTACGAATGGCACTTATGCTGCGATTCAACCCGCAACAATCAACGCAACAGTTTCAAAAATATCCAGCAACACATCACTGAACGGCAATGGCGGCACTGTCACTTATTCTCTGGTGGCTAACAATGCTTCCACTTCTCAATTATCCATTGATGAATTCATCGATCAGCTACCCGCCGGAGTGACTTATGTAACAGGAACTTCTCAGTGGAATAACGTAACCATCTCAAATCCGGTTATCACAGGACAACAATTAATGTGGAGCAATCCGTTCAACGTTGCGGGAAATTCTACAGGAACACTCTCATTCCAAGCTGTTATTCCTGCCATCAATGGATCTTATAGCAACACTGCGGTGGCAATGGTATCCAGCGTGGTGATCGATGCGACTACAACCGCTAACGACAACTCCCCGGCAACTATCACCGTCGTAGTTGCCAATCAACCTCCGGTTGCTGGTAATGATTCAAAATCACTTACAAGCGGATATGGCGCAACGGGTACAGTGGCCACGAATGACAGCGACCCTGAAGCTTCTCAATTGACGTACACCGTTCTTGTTCAACCTTCAAATGGAACACTTTCAATGAGTTCCACCGGCTATTATGTATACACACCGACCTCCAATTATATTGGAAGTGACGCCGCCACATATCGAGTTTGTGATAATCAATCTGCTTGTACAAACGCGACGTTATCATTCTCCATCGCCGGCAGTACATGCACCAATCAATACTTCTGTGAAGTTGCAGCACTCGTTGGCCTAGATATGACCGGCACCAAAGAAGGTGGATTCTGCTGGGCAGATTTCAACAATGACGGATTCCTGGACGTTGAATTAAATTCATCTGATGCCGCAGCCAACAACCAACTGTATTTTTCAAATGGTGGAAATTCCTTCACCAATGTTACCGATACACATGCCGATGACCTCAACGCAACCTTCAAAGACAGAAGTGCAGTTGCCGGCGATTTCAACAATGATGGTAATACTGACTTTGTTGTAAACAGCTTCAACAGAATTTCAATATGGCTGAACAAAGGACCAGCCGCAACGCCTGCATATAGCTTCGGAACCGGCAGCCAAACGGCAAATCAAACAATCACTTCCCTAGCAGGAGGCCTCAATGCTGAAGGCTTGATTACACTCGACTATGACAATGATGGTGATCTGGATCTCATTCTCGATAACCACGCTTTTGGAGTAGATATTCTTAGCAATAACGGCAATGGTTTCTTCTCGCAAGTTGACAACACCACAACAGGACTGCCTACATCAGGAACTGATGGCGATTATATGGCTGCAGGTGATTTTGACAACGATGGCTATGTGGATTTCTGTGTGAGAAGAGCCGTTGAAAATGACATATTTCGCAACAATGGTGATGGCACATTCACGGCGAACGCATTCAATGAAACAGCAAGCAACTCAAATAAAGGTGGCGTTTGCTGGGCAGACTTTGACAGCGACGGTGATCTTGATCTCTTTTGGGCGGACAATGGACCGAATCAAATCTGGAGTAACAACGGAGGTGTATTTGTAGCAACGGGGGAACCA
>JAYTMF010000059.1:0-1294 GCA_043728755.1 Flavobacteriales bacterium | reverse complement strand
AACACCAGTATTTCACTTCTACAGCAATTCAAGCCAGAATGTCAAAGAAAAACGAACATCTGAAAGACATCATACGCGAGCTTGATGAGAGCGAAGAGTAGTTTGTTGGGAAGCAGGTTATTGTGTCATGCATTTTCGTCGTATCTCCAATTAAGGAGCTAATTCATCATAAAGGCGTATTTTGAAGACTGATCCGTTTTTTCATCAAAAATTTATTTTTGTTGTCTAATACCGATTGGACAAGTGTAATAGTCCAATCTTTGTTTCGCCAGATTGAACTAAGCACTTGTATCCATCAGCATTTACCACTGGATGATTTCTCAAACATTGGCCTGTTTTATAAATCACATTGGTATAACCGGATATTCCATAAAAATAATAAAACATACCTACGGCCAAGAAATGCCTCAAACGTTACTACACAACGATGAACAAAAAAAGCTGGTGCAAATCTTTCGATTTTGACTTTGGGTGTCCCCATGCGGAAGACAGGAAATCATACATGGCCGATTCGTGAAAGAGGCTCTTAGAAGTGCCCTTAAATCCATAGTCTGACAGAAGCAATCACCTCGACATCCTATCATCGATCGGCTACTTTGCTGCATATTCGCACCATGAATAAGCAAGAAAAAATTCTGGATTTCAATTCCAATTCTGCAGGATTGAAGGATGCAAATATTTTTGGACTTCCATTTACAGCAGAAGAATCCGACATTATCCTAATACCCGTTCCTTGGGAAGTCACTACCAGCTATGGCGCAGGAACCAGCGATGGACCATTGCACATACTCGAGGCCAGTTTTCAGGTGGATTTGTATCATCCCGAATTCCCGGAATTATGGAAAGCGGGCATTTACATGGTGGATCTACCGGAAGACATGTTGATGCGCAGTGCCGATCTCAAGCAGAAGGCTCAACAAATTATTGAGATGTGGGAAGATGGAATTGATGTACTTGCTGATTCTGAAGCGCAATCCATGCAAAAAGAAATCAATGAAGCAAGTGAACAAATGAATCTATGGGTAGAAGAAAAATCTATTTTCTGGATGACGCAGGGAAAGCTTGTCGGCCTTGTTGGTGGTGATCATTCAACGCCGCTCGGATTCTTTCGTGCTCAATCAAAGCGTCATAGTGAATTCGGCATATTACATATTGATGCACACATGGATTTGCGCATTGCTTTTGAGGGCTTTGAATACTCGCATGCTTCCATCATGTACAATGCTTTGAAATTGCCGCAGATCAAAACCTTGGTACAGGTGGGCATTCGCGATTTTTGCGAAGAAGAAAAAAC
>JAYTMF010000058.1:0-10870 GCA_043728755.1 Flavobacteriales bacterium | reverse complement strand
GGAATGTATGTGCGACTGGCATTTGCTGTGGCAGCGCATCTTGAAAGCGAAATTCTTATCGTAGATGAAGTACTCGCTGTGGGAGATGCCGAATTTCAGAAGAAATGCCTTGGGAAAATGGGCGAAGTAAGCAAGGGCGAGGGACGCACAGTACTCTTTGTGAGTCACAATATGCATGCAATAAAAACGCTATGCAATCGTGCGATATACATGCAGAACGGAACACTTCGAAGCGATGGTCCAGCCGCGCTCATTGTTGATCAATATCTTTCCGGATATGAAACCATGGATACGGCGAGAGCGTATGGCAAAGAAGAAGCCGCTCAGGTGGTTTTCCTTTCGAGCGCAGTCTGTAAAAATATTGATGGAAACGAGAAGTACATGTTCACGGCAGATGAACCAATCACCATTCATCTACGCATAAAAAAACAGTCTTCGGTTCGCGGTGTTTTTATCCATTTGCTGATTAAAAACAACGAGGAAATTGCAATACTGGAAACAGACAGCAAGGAAGGCGGTTACGTTGTGATTGATACAGATGGCGTGGGTGATTTTGAATCCATTGTGACAATACCGCATCGTATTCTTCGCTCGGGACGTTACCATATTACGTTGGGCATAGCGAGTACGCAGAATGATCCTTTTCAGATCGAGTCACTAAATTCTTTTATGTCATTCGATGTATTGGCAGACAAAGTCCCGCGGGATTCACGTCGCAATTCAGTCCTTTCCACCATTCTGGATTGGAAGTCCATCGAAGCGTAACAAAAAAGGGTGAAACCCTAAAGCTTCACCCTTTTCATATATCGCAAGCGATAACTTAGTTTCGTTGTAATTTGAGTGTTTTCGTTTTGCCGTCGGCAGCGATAACCTGCACCATATAAATACCTTTTCTCAGGTTTTCCACGGGCAACTCGATGCTTGAACAAGCTTCATCGCCGCCCATGTGCATCTGTGTGAACATTGTCTTTCCCGTAAGATCGAGCACGGTAACCGTGAATGATTGAGAAATCGCATCATCATAAACGAGTTCAACTTTTCCGTCAACACTCGCAATTCTGACAGAAGTAACGGGATGTTGCAAACGATCCTGCGCAATCGTATTTGTGCTGCAGATGGTGAGGGCAATAAATATGAGAAGTAGTAGTCTCTTCATACTTTCACATTTGAGGAAAAAGGCAAACACAAGAATCTTGCCTTTTCCTTCTACACTCACAAATTTAATTGGTTTCATTTGCCTTCGTCAAAATGTCTTGAAATGAGGGGTAGCATAAATTAAAATTGGAATCGCAACTGAATGTGTATATCCGATTTTGTTCTGCCCAATATCTCCGTGTTTCCGCTCGAAATGAGCGTACGATCGGTATATATCCAAGTGGCATATCTTACCCATAAATCCAGTCCCCGGGCGATATCGCATTTCACCATACCATAAATTCTCGAGCCCTTATAAACATATGGTAGAATGCTAAAAGCATACAATACATCCGTTTCAAACGCATATAATTTGCTGTTCCAGTCGTTGGTATCGAACAATGCATATCGTGCTGTAAAACTATATTTCGATCCGAGTTTCTTGAAGATAAAGTCCTGATAAATAAGGAATCCATTGTCAACAACCCCTTCATTCTTGAAGGTTGTCCATTCAGCCCGTGTTTTCATTTGCACATTCGGATGCACTTGATAAACAGCATGAATGCGCCAGTTCTCCTGAATAGTTTGAATGGGATATGCGACACGAAGATCCTCGTCAGAAGAATTTAGCTCTTTGGTTTTTCTCCTGTAGCGTATATAAAACTCGTGCTTCCTGTCGGGTTTATAATTCAATTGTACCAGGTAATCCGTCATTTCACTAGGTGAATCAATGCGGAATTGCAACCATGGGAATTTCACTATATCAGTATATGCGGTGAGCGTATATTTTGAGCTGAGATTTGCCTGCATTCCCACGAACAGACCCTTTTCGTTATTCGCAACAGTATTGTTCTCGCCGAATACATTTGTTCGCAAACTTTGATAATCTCTACCGTAATGTCGATGAACGGCACTGAAGGAGAGCATCGGGTGAACCGACACGACCATCCCGTTGATCGCTGAAAACCCTCCATTAAGACTGCGCGAAAATTCACCGAAGAAGTTTGCATTTCGGATGACACCTTGGTAATCTATACCTGTCGTTAGGTTTTGACTTCCACTATAGCGACCAAATTTGTACAAGCCCGAACTCTGTGTGATTGGAAAAGCGAATTCTGTCCTTACCGCAGTTGCACCGACACTAAATGTTCCGAACGTGTACTTGAGGTTTCCACCGAATATCGTTTCCTGCAGTCGGTTTTTCTGAGCTATTTCACTTGTTGTTCTGTGCAAGCCGGAAACCGGTAGAGATGTTGCAAGATAACTGTCATCGGTGAGCAAAGAATCCACCTGAAGCGCGGCATTGGCATCGATCCTTCTGTTTGAATAAAAACCGGTTAGTTCAAATTTTCCAAATCCTATAGTGGTTCCGGCCCCTCGCATAAAATTTCCCTCCTGCACCGAACTGTATGGTCTCAATCCAAGCGCGTTTCTTTTCACATTCAGAACGAATGCGGATTTCCCGAACGCCAGTCCATTCCAGAACGTCAGACCTTGACCGAAAAGTGCTTGAAAATCGCCTATGACTAATTTTTTCAACCACGCTTTTCCTGAATACATGATGTGAAAACTATTGAAGTCAGGACCCGTTTTCAATGTCTCACCCGGGTCCTTTTCCATTGTAAAACCTGCGCGAAAACTCTTGCGGTATTGCATCCTGTAGCGCGTGTACATGTAGTCGGGAGATCCCGCAAATGGCAACACTCCGGTCTCCGGGTTTGCAACGAAGCCATCCTGTTTTTCGATTACACGTTTGTAGCGAAGGAAAAGATCATGGTTCATTTCCTTCGCAAAAGTTTTAAATGAAAAGTCGCGGAGTGACATTGTAGGTTGCACCGTGACGAAATATGAAATATTACGGATAGTTGGAATATCAAAATCCTCCACCGCCTGCAACTCATATATACTTTGCAACGAGCCATATTTCAGCAGGTGACGTTGAAGGCTAGATATCTGTATCTCAGTCAGCAGATAAAGTTCGCGCAATTCTTCAGTATGTGCACTGTTGAGATTAAGAGGATGTTCGTAATAATAAGAGAGGTCCTCGAACAGATTAGTGTAATCCAGTTCTACACCTTCATCCAACGCTCCGGCAATTTCCTCAATACGTTGTTCGATGATTGAATTCTTCATTTCATCCGTTTGCGCCAATGAAGAAATGCCGCAACACGACAAGAATATCGCCAGAGACATGCAGATTCTCCATGAACGAGACGATATGAAATCAGCGATTCTCACTTTTTACCTACCGCGTATGTGAGGGATAATTGCGGCGTGAAGCCGAGTACGATGTGATAGCCTGTTGCTACATCCAGTTGGAATGTTTTGAGTTTCCACCCAAAACCAAAAGAGTATTGCGCCGGTGTGGAACCAAATCCTGCACGCAATGCGAATTGTTCAACGATAATATACTCTACTCCTGCACGAAGGCTTGGCGTGGCATCGGATGCTTTTCTGATCTCACCGGTAAGGATTACCCTTTCAGAAAACCTGTAACCGACACCGATGCGCAACGTAGTAGGAATGCGCTCATCATTAAAGTCACTTAGACGCGCTCTGTTCGGATTTGAAATGTGACCGGCGAGTGATATTCTATCATTCATCTTATACAGAAAGCCGCCTTCAACGCTAAGGCTGGAGGCCTTACCATAGTTCTCTGCAATTCGTGTGTTGTGATAATTGAATTGAAGTCCAAATGAAAACTTGTCAGTCAATTTCAGTGCATATGCAAGAGACGTTTTAGAGGTTGAAAAGCTGCTGTAGCCAAATGTGTGATAACTCAGTCCGAAAGCACTGTTGCCCACCGGCATAGCTACAACGGCACCACGGTCGCTCAACTCAGTCAATCCAAATCGGTTTTCATAAAAAACGCCAGCAGAAATACCGTCAAGGTAAACAAGACCCCCTTGATTGTGCAATGAGCTCCAAACATCGTGCATTACAAGATATGCGCCGCCCATGGCAGCAGCGCGCGCCCCTGGTGAGTTTTGACTGAAGCCCAGTTGCGCTGATAGGATCAGTAACAATACGGCAGCGAAGGCTTCCATAAAAATTCTTTGTAGCACTGCGAAGGTCATTTTAGTTTTTTCGATTTCACTAAAGAAAGGGTGCAAAGTAGTAAATATCAAAGTTTTTATATTTAGCATGACTTGATTCGCGAGTGCATCATATATTTGCGCCCCTTTTTATGAGAGCCGCGGGCGTGGCGAAATTGGTAGACGCGCCAGACTTAGGATCTGGTGCCGCGAGGTATGGGGGTTCGAGTCCCTCCGCCCGCACACAATGTGCACTTGTTGATTTGGTGATTTGAGGACGTAGCGATTTGAAGCATTGGATGAAAGCCTGAAAGGGCCGCCAGAAGTGCCAAAGCGGAATCGATCAGCAAATCAGCAAGTCATTAAATCAACAAGTAATCATGAACATTGAGAGAAACGACATCGACGCTTTGAATGCAGAATTGAGCGTCAATATTGCACCGTCAGATTATTCGGAACGCGTAGAAAACGCTATCAAAAAATTCCGTAAAACGGCTCAAATGCCGGGATTCAGACCAGGGCATATTCCCGCAAGTATTGTAAAACAGCGCTACGGCAAGAGCATTCTTGCTGAAGAAATCAATCGTGTCATTCAAGATCAGCTTTACAAATACATTGCTGAAAACAAACTTGAAATTCTCGGAAGCCCTATTCCGACTGGTGAAAATGACGATGCAGGAAACTGGGAAAATCCAGGTGATTTCAAATTTCGCTATCATCTGGGACTTGCTCCGAACATTGATCTGACATTGGATAAAAGTCAAACATTCATCTATTACAAAGTGAGCGTAAATGATACTTTGATCGATCGTCAGGTGAAAGACCTTGCCCGGCGTTATGGCAAAATGAGTGATCCTGAAGTGAGTGAATCTGAGGACATGATCATGGCTGAGCTAACAGAGTTGAATGATTCCAATGAACCATTGGAAGGAGGCATTGTCAGCCAAAGCACAGTGAGCATTGAGTTTGTTTCAGATGCAGAAACGAAAAAGAAACTGATCGGTTTAAAAAAGGATGATGTCGTCGAGGTGCATCCAAATCACCTCACGGAGAATCATGAGGACCTGGCAAAGATGTTGGGAATTACTCATGAGGCCTTACACCAGATCCAAGGCAACTTCCAACTAAAAGTATCAGAAATAAAGCGTATTGAGCCACATGCCATCGATCAGGAATTGTTCGATAAATTATTTGGCGAAAACGAAGTGAAGAGCGAAGAAGAAATGCGTGAGCGAACGAAAGCAGATCTCGAGAAAATGTTTGAGCGCGATTCGGATTTCCTTTTCAAAAGAGAATTTGCAAGGACAATTACGGAACAGTTAAACCCACAACTACCCGATAATTTTCTCAAGCGTTACATAGCCATGACCAATGAGAAACCATTGTCGGAAGAAATGGTTGAACGCGATTATCCAATCTATGCAGCGCAACTTCGCTGGGAGTTGATTGAAAGCAAAATCATCAGGCAATATGAATTGCGTGTAGCTCAGGAGGACGCCCTGACCCATGTAAAGCAGGTGCTTGCATCCCGCTATGCCCAATATGGCCTTCCGATGGAAGACGAAATGTTGAATGAATTTGCGAAGAAGACACTATCAAAAAAGGACGAAGCGAAAAATGTATATGATTTTCTCTATGAAGAAAAGATGATTGCACTTGTGAAAGAAAATTGTACCCTCAACACCACATCGCTTGGCTATGAGGAATTCATTCAAAAGGTTCAACACATGGGTTGAATTCAATCATTGTGATAAAATACTGAAGGGCTGTCTCAAAAGGGCAGCCTTTTTCTTTGACTGGTTATTATGTTATCAGATATGAGTTATTGCATCAACGCCTGTAATACCGATTGGACAGGTGTAATAGTCCAATCTTTGCTTCGCCAGATTGCACTAAACACTTGTATCCATCAGCATTTACCACTGAATGATTTCTCAAACATTGGCCTGTTTTAGAAATCACATTGGTATAACAGGATATCTCATGTAGGAATAAATCAAATGTTTCCTGATGTGCTGCCCAAATAATTCAATAATTGATGAATTGCCAATCACCTTTGCACCAATTCTATAAATCCATATCATCAGGCATACCGAATTTCTACTATCAATTACCCAATACAAAATCAATTACGAATATTTTGGCATTGTTGGTTACAAAATGATTCATTTGCAGAATATGTCAAAAGGAGCAGTGGCGAATAAACTGATTGAACTCACTACCGTCGTGCTGAATTTGCTCTTCACGATACTCTACCTCAACGGAAATCCATGGTGCTATCTGTTTGGCATATTAGGTCCGATGGCGTTCATCATTTTATGCTATCGCAATAAACTTTACGCGGAACCCATCCTTCAACTCTGTTATATCGTGTTTGCGATTTACGGTTGGATGAATCTCAGTGAGCAATGGCAGATAGTCCATTGGTCATCCTCGCGCCATATTCCATTCCTGATTTCGGGAATGGTCATCTCCCTGACGTCTGGATTTCTGCTACAAAAATTCACCCAAGCCAAACTTCCTTACGTGGACAGCGTAATAACAGTTTTCGGCATCGTCGCCACATGGATGATGGTGAACTATGTACACGAAAACTGGTTATACTTTATGTTCATCAACGCGTTGTCAATTTATGTTTATTTAAAGCGTAAAATATTTTTTGGAGCCGCGTTGTTTGTACTTTACCTGCTCATGTCTGTGGATGGATATTTCGAACTTAAAATTTTCTATTCGTGATTCGAATTGCAGTAACAGGTCCTGAATGTTGTGGCAAGACCACCTTAACAAAGTGGTTGGGCGAACAATTGTTTGATGCCAAGGTTGTCACGGAATATGCCCGCAAATACCTTGAGGAAAAAGGCAGAGATTTTCAATATACACAAGAAGATTTGTTATTCATCGCGCGCAAGAGTTCAAAATTTCTCACCAAGGCATTCAAATCGGACCATGATGCATTGATTGTAGATACAGACTTTTATGTGATCGATATCTGGTGGAATGAGATCTATGGTGATCACAATGAAGAAATTCAGGCGATGAAAAAAACCTATGATTTCGATTTGTATTTGTTATGTGAGCCTGACCTTCCGTGGGAAGAAGATCCGCAGAGAGAAAATCCCGAAGACCGCGACAGGTTATTTAATATTTATCGCAGTGAATTGATGCGAGACGGAAGAACAGTTGAAATCGTGCATGGTATCGGCGAAGAAAGAATGCAACAGGTGCTTGAACGCATTTTACGCAGGTTTCCGAATCTCATGACGGAAGACGTAGGGTAGCAGTTGCGTAGTTGCGAAAACAAGACCTAAAACTGTTCCGGCTATATCAGCTAACCAATCGAAAACATCCTTATCTCTTTTCGTGGGCAGCATTCCCTGCAAAATTTCCATTGCAGCACCAAATCCGATACACAGAAGACATAGGAGAATCATTTGGGGAGTACTCTTTTTCCCATAAAAAAACCGAATACTTCGCGCATAGAAAAAGCAAAGCGCAGCGAACATGCAAAAATGGACAAGCTTATCGGCGTGTGGAATACGCAATGCAGATTCGGACTTTATCTGAACCGGCATCACATGCAATAAAAAAACAATAGCCGTCCACAAAAGAGGAACGGCTATCGCTATATATTTTTTTTTCAACCGGAATGGATCTGAATGGTGGAGACTCAAAGAGTAGCTTCGTAGGAAGCCGCATCGAGCAATGCACTTAGATCTGCGCCTGCAGCCAATTTGATCTTGATCATCCAACCGTTTCCGTATGGATCGTTGTTCACAGAAGCCGGGTCATCTGCAAGACCTGAATTCACTTCCATGATCTCACCGGTGAGAGGCATAAAAAGATCGCTTACGGTCTTTACTGCTTCCACTGTGCCGAATACTTCATGAGCGTTGAGCGTTTGTCCTTTCGTTTCAATTTCAACAAATACGATATCGCCCAGTTCGCTTTGTGCAAACTCAGTGATGCCTACAGTTGCTACATCGCCCTCGATGCGTACCCACTCGTGATTCGTGGTATATTTCAATTCAGCCGGAAAATTCATAGTTGGTATTTTTTGTGGGTCAAATGTAATAGACCGCCGACCATTTTACCTTTTGTAGAACAATGAGAATGCTCATTTGAACAATGGTCACTTTAGATTGAAGCCATACAACTACATTCGTCGTGAAAATCACAATGAAAATGGACATTACAATTATGCAAATGATCCTGCTAATAGCAGTTGGATTGTTTGCAGGTGCACTGAGCGGTGTTGTCGGAATTGGCGGAGGAATTATCATCGTACCAGCAATGATTTATCTATTACACATGAGTCAACTACAAGCGCAAGGAATCAGTCTATCTGTTCTTGTGCTTCCTGTTGGAATACTTGGGGTAATGAATTATTACAAAGCAGGCCATGTCAATTTCAACTATGCATTTCTCATAGCAGCTGGCTTTTTTGTGGGGAGTTATTTCGGTTCAAAGTATGCTTTAAAGCTTCCAATCAATGTGGTCAAATTCATCTTTGGGCTTTTCCTAATGGTTATAGCCGGAGCACTGTTGTGGAAGAGCGGCGGAAAAATTTTCACGCAGCCCTAGCGATTCTATTGATTACATCCGCCTTCTCTTCATCTCTTTTTGAATGAGTGAAAGTTCGCGTCCTGTCTGACCTTTCACAGATGTGTTTTCCTGTGCTCTTCGAATGAGGTAAGGTATCACTTCTTGTATTGGGCCATACGGAACATATTTCGCGACATTGTATCCTGCCTTGGCAAGATTGAAACTGATGTGATCGCTCATTCCAAAAAGTTGCGCGAAGTAGATTCTCTTATCATTATGCTCAATGGATTTTTGATCCATCAAATTAGCCAGTCGCAAACTACTTTCTTCGTTATGCGTTCCGGCACAAGTGGATATGCGTTCAATATGCGAAACACAGAAATCAATTGCCGCATCAAAATCTTGATCGCATGTTTCCTTAGTTGGCTGAATTGGGTCGTTGTAACCCTTATCAGCAGCCCGCTGTCTTTCCTTCTCTATATAAGCACCACGCACCAACTTCACTCCAAGATAATAATTTGAGGCTATTGCCTTTTCAAAAGACGACTTCAAAAACGCAAGTCGATCGTGCCGATACATTTGGATGGTGTTATAAACGATAGCCTCTTCCTGATTGTACCTTTCCATCATCTCATCGGCAAGATCATCAATGGCATCTTGTATCCAGCTATCCTCGGCATCAATGAATATCGGTGTTCCGGTATCATGTGCCTTTGCACAAATTTCATCCAATCGATTTCGTAATTTTTGCCACTCGTCCATTTCATCCTCCGTCAGAATTTGTTTTGCATTCACCTTTTCAAGTAGTGCGAATCGCGCCAGACCTGTCAACTTAAATACACAAAATGGAATGTGAGGATTGCCATCCGCGGCAATGATGGTTTGCAATGTTTCCTCTTTTGTGTGGTCAAAATCCTGCTCACTTTCTTTACCTTCAATCGAATAGTCCAAGATAATACCGATATGATATTTGTCTAAAATTTTCGTTGCCTGTGTGCACTCCGCGATGGTCTCACCACCACAAAACTGTTTGAAAATATTGCCCCTTATGGCCCAGCCAATAGGCAATCCTAATCTCAATGCGAAGTTGGTTGCGTGTTTACCGAGGCTCACGAATGCCGGATTGCCGATGAGTTTGAAAAGATAAAAGGATCTTCTCAATTCGTTGTTGCTTTTGCTTTCAAAAGCGATTTCAGTGTTCTCAAAAGAGAGGGCGTGTCGGTTTTCCATTCGGGGTGCGAATTTCTGATAAGTCTGTAATGTGAACAAACAAATTATTTTGATGCCTACTTTCGCACTCCAAAATTTAATCAAGATGGAAAAAGCCACCCAATATATCCAGGAGAACAAGCAACGCTTTCTCGATGAATTGTTCGAACTACTCCGTATTCCAAGCGTAAGTGCTGATCCAAAATACAATGACGATGTTGCACGCTGTGCCGATTCGGTTGCCGAGCATTTAAAAAAGGCCGGAGCCGAGAACGTTGAGGTATGCAAGACCAAAGGTCACCCGATCATCTACGGTGATAAGATCATTGACCCGTCAAAGCCGACGGTATTGGTCTATGGTCACTACGATGTGCAACCAGCTGATCCTTTTGAATTATGGGAAACACCTCCTTTCGAACCCACTATCAGAAAAACAGCGACGCATCCTGACGGTGCCATTTTTGCGCGCGGTTCCTGTGATGATAAAGGTCAGATGTTTTCGCATGTCAAAGCATTCGAAGCGATGGTGAAAACCGACACGCTTCCTTGCAACATCAAGTTTATGATCGAAGGCGAAGAAGAATGTGGCAGCAGTAATCTTGGGACATTCGTAAATGCAAACAAAGCGCGCCTGAAAGCTGATGTCATCCTCATCAGCGATACGTCCATCATTGCGAATGACACGCCATCCATTGACTGTGGTTTGCGCGGACTTAGCTATGTTGAAGTGGAGGTGACAGCTGCGAACCGAGATTTACACAGCGGCGTATATGGCGGTGCAGTTTGCAATCCGATCAACATTCTTGCGAAGATGATCACGAGCATGCACGACGAAAATAACCACATCACTATTCCCGGTTTTTATGATGCAGTGCAGGAATTGACGGATGCGGAAAGAACAGAATTGAATAAAGCACCATTCGATGTTGAAGCCTATAAAAAGGACCTTG
>JAYTMF010000057.1:0-5313 GCA_043728755.1 Flavobacteriales bacterium | reverse complement strand
CTGAAGTGACGCCGTGTTGAACTGTTTTTAGGTTGCGCAGTTTTCCCCCAAATGCTTCACCGATGGCCTGATGTCCCAAGCAAATTCCGAGGATACTTTTAGAATCTGCATATGTGCGAATGACTTCTTTAATAATGCCGGCATTCGAAGGCAGACCGGGACCGGGCGATATCATGATCTTATCAAATTGAGCAACATCGGCAATGCGAATTGAATCGTTGCGAACCACTTTTACCTCATGCTCACTCACTTTTTCGATGTAGTGCAGCAAGTTGTAAGTAAAGCTGTCGTAATTATCAATGAGTAAGATCTTCATTTCTATTTGGCAAATAAACATGTTGGATGGCGCATACTTTTGTGGTTTCTGAGTTTATCCACACGTTGTTCAAATTTAGATAGTGGTTGACGAATTTGAGCAAGTATCTTCGCGGCCGGTTAACAACCGAATAGAACTCATTTTGATTTAACTGACAGGCTTTTGCACAGCAAAAGTTCCTGTCAGATAAAAAAAAAATGCCTAAAGACAACTCCATTAAGTCGGTCCTCCTCATCGGTTCAGGACCTATCGTCATCGGTCAAGCATGTGAATTTGATTACGCCGGATCTCAGGCTGCGCGCTCATTGCGTGAAGAGGGGATCACGGTATCGCTGATCAACAGTAACCCGGCGACCATCATGACAGACAAAGTCGTAGCTGACCATGTTTACCTCCTGCCGCTTGAGGTAGAGAGCATTCTGAAAATACTTGCTGAGCAAAAAATTGATGCAGTTTTACCAACCATGGGTGGGCAGACGGCCTTGAATCTCGCTATACAATGTGAGGAGATGGGTATCTGGGAAGAGCACGGGGTTCGCATGATTGGAGTGGATACCGGTGCGATTGAAATCACGGAGAATCGGGAAGCGTTTAGAGTATTGATGGGTGAGATTGGCGTTCCGATGGCACCGCAACGCACCGCAAAAAGTTTTTTGCGGGGAAAAGAAATTGCGCAGGAATTCGGATTTCCGATTTGCATAAGACCTTCTTATACACTTGGTGGAAGCGGGGCAGCACTAGTGCATCAACAGGCGGATTTTGATCATTTGCTTGACAGAGCTTTGCACTTGTCACCCATTCACGAAGT
This sequence comes from Flavobacteriales bacterium, assembly GCA_043728755.1. Taxonomy (GTDB): domain Bacteria; phylum Bacteroidota; class Bacteroidia; order Flavobacteriales_D; family Sanyastnellaceae; genus JAIBBG01. The sequence goes on along the minus strand of JAYTMF010000057.1, from coordinate 4,189 downwards.
TATGATTGATAAGGCATTGATGGGTTGGAAGGAGTTTGAACTTGAACTGCTTCGAGATTCGAATGACAATGTGGTTATCATTTGTTCTATAGAAAATTTTGATCCAATTGGTATTCATACAGGTGATAGCATCACTGTTGCTCCGGCCATGACACTCTCAGATGCGACCTATCAACGCATGCGCGATATGGCGATCAAGATGATGCGTGCCATTGGAAATTTTGCAGGAGGATGCAATGTGCAGTTCGCTGTGAGTCCGGATGAAAATGAAGACATCATTGCGATTGAGATCAATCCCCGAGTTTCCAGATCTTCGGCATTGGCAAGTAAAGCAACGGGTTATCCGATTGCGAAGATCGCTTCCAAACTTGCTATCGGATATCATCTGGATGAATTGAAAAACCAGATTACGAAATCAACGTCCGCATTTTTTGAACCCACCTTGGATTATGTAATTGTAAAAATTCCGCGATGGAATTTCGATAAGTTTCCGGGAAGCAATAGAGAACTCGGTATTCAAATGAAGAGCGTTGGAGAAGTGATGGGTATTGGAAGAAGTTTTCAGGAAGCATTGCAAAAGGCCTGTCAATCACTCGAGATAAAACGCAATGGACTTGGCGCCGATGGCAGGGAATTGCGCGATCAGGCACAGTTACTCGCTTCTCTTGAACGACCGAGTTGGAACAGATTATTCCATGTGTACGACGCCATTAAATTGGGAATTCCTTTTAAGACCATACAGGAAAAAACAAGAATCGATCATTGGTTTTTGCGTCAGATAGAGGACATGATTTTGACGGAAAAGCGCATCGAGAAATTCACCATAGACAGCATTCCACGTGATGTGATGTTTGAAGCAAAGCAAAAGGGATACGCTGATCGTCAGGTTGCTCATTTACTGCGATGCTTGGAAAGCGAAGTGTATAAGAAGCGAAATGATTTGGATATCCGTCGCGTGTATAAGCTAGTGGATTCATGTGCTGCAGAATTTGAAGCGAAGACTCCTTATTACTACAGCACATTCGACGACGAGAATGAGAGTGTGGTGAGTGATAAGAAAAAGGTCATCGTGCTTGGTAGTGGCCCAAACAGAATTGGGCAGGGAATCGAGTTCGATTATTCATGTGTTCATGGAATTCTCGCAGCTAAGGAATGTGGCTATGAGACGATAATGATCAACTGCAATCCGGAAACTGTTTCAACAGACTTTGATACCGCGGACAAACTTTATTTTGAGCCTGTTTTCTGGGAGCATATTTATGACATCATACTTCATGAAAATCCTGTTGGAGTGATTGTTCAATTGGGTGGACAGACAGCGTTGAAACTCGCAGCGAAGCTTCATAAGTATGGTATCCGCATCATCGGCACGGATTATAAGTCACTCGATCTTGCTGAGGATCGTGGAAGTTTCTCCAACTTGCTCAAAGAAAACAATATCCCTTATCCAAAGTTTGGTGTAGTTGAGAATGCGGAACAGGCGGTAGAATTGTCGCGAACGCTCGGTTTTCCATTGTTGGTTCGGCCGAGCTATGTTCTCGGTGGGCAGAAAATGAAGATCGTGATCAATGAAAAAGATCTCGAGCAACATGTGGTTGAAATTCTCAAAGACATGCCCGGAAATAAAATTTTGCTGGATCATTTTCTTGAAGGGGCGATAGAAGCAGAGGCCGATGCGATCTGCGACGGAGAGGATGTATACATCATTGGAATCATGCAGCACATAGAGCCGGCAGGAATTCATAGTGGTGATTCATACGCCGTGCTGCCTCCTTATAATCTTGGGGATTTTGTAATGACGCAGATCGATGAATACACGCGCATAATTGCGAAAGCATTGAAGACCGTGGGATTGATCAATATTCAGTTTGCGATCAAGAACGACGAGGTGTTCATCATTGAAGCGAATCCACGTGCAAGCCGGACGGTTCCTTTTATTGCAAAGGCCTACGACGAACCGTATGTTAATTATGCTACCAAGGTAATGTTGGGTGAAAAGAAATTAAAGGATTTCAATTTTTCACCGAAGCGAAATGGGTATGCGATTAAGATTCCGGTATTCAGCTATGAGAAATTTCCGGAGGTGCAAAAGGAGCTCGGTCCTGAGATGAAGAGTACCGGTGAAGCCATACGATTTATCAAAGATCTTCGCGATCCATTCTTTAGACAGATATATTCAGAACGAAATCTGTATTTGAGCAAGTGATACCAATGTGATTTATAAAACAGGCCAATGTTTGCGAAATCATACAGTGGTACATGCCGATGGATACAAGTGTTTAGTTCAATCTGGCGAAGCAAAGATTGGACTATTACACTTGTCCAATCGGTATGATACCAATGTGATTTATAAAACAGGCCAATGTTTGCGAAATCATACAGTGGTACATGCCGATGGATACAAGTGTTTAGTTCAATCTGACGAAGCAAAGATTGGACTATTACACTTGTCCAATCGGTATAAAAACAGGCGCCGAATACCAACCATTATTGCTTGATCAATCCAATCGTCTTTACATGATGAGGTGATACGAGTTTCAATAGGTACAGACCTGCAGGGAATGAACTTGTATCTATGACGAGGTTGTTGGACTCAATCAAACCTGAATATGCATCCAACACCAATCTTCCTTCGGCATCATAAATTTTACAGTTTATTTTTTCCCCACGGAATCCGTCCAACTTTAAAAGGAAGGATTCTGTAAATGGATTTGGAAACACTTGCACAGACCAATTAAAATTATTTTCAGTCAGTGCCGTGATCATGGTTGAAATCTCAGCGGTGCACCCGTGTGCGTCAGTAATGGTCGCGCTATAAGATCCATCGCTCAACAGATCAGCAATATCTTCAGTGTTAGAATTGAAATTAGAAGGCCCTGCCCATACCACCTGATAAGGCGACGTGCCACCTTGAATGTCAATATTGATTGCACCGCTGCCAATGTCAGAGATGTTGACACTGGATGAAATATTTGAAATCAACATTTCAGGTTCAGTTACGTTGAAAGTTTGCGTTGCGGGAACAGTACAAGCGGAATTCGAAGAAATGGTGACGGTATAATCACCGGCAGAAAGATTTGTTCTGTCTTGTGAATCAGCGCCGTCTTGCCACGTGTAAATCAGGTTTTCACTACCGGAAACTGAAACAATATCAATGGAGCCTGTATTGAAATAAAAACAATCCACATTGGCTACAATCGCACTATCAAGAACGATGTTGGCTACGGACATCACATCAATAGTGATGACACCAGAAGCACACAAAGGAATAAAACTATTGTCGCAAACAGTATAAGCAATCGGCACCTGAGAAAAGTCAGCCGTATCAGGAGTGTAATTGAGCTGGTGTGTTAGTTCGTTGTATTCAATGCTGCCATGAATAGGAGAAATGTAAGTGATATTCAAAAGAGCATCGGTGTCTTGCACATCACTGATCATATCATTGAGTTCAATAGTTGTAGAACTTCCCTGGCAGGCGGTTATCAGTGTATTGATCGCAACCGGGGGTGTATTTTCTTCGCCTTGTTGAACAACGTGAAGGGTCAGAGTTGCCATAGAGCAAACGGCACAGGGATCACAAGCGAAGTACGTCACGAAAAAAGTTCCGTTCACACCATCATTTGGGAGATACGTGAAAGTTCCATCCTCATTCAAAGTAAAAATTCCATTTGAATTGTCTGCATCAATAGCGTAGACTAATATTTCTCCGTCGGGTTCAAAATCATTGGTAGTCACAGAACCATTGTACATCTGGTCCTGAATAACTTCAACGCTTTCGTCCACCGCAATTGGCGTATCATTCATAAAGTGCACATCGATGACAATCTGTGCTGTTGCACATTCATTTTGAGGATCACAGACCATGTACTGCACGGAATCCATTCCGGAATAATTCGGAGTGGGTGTGTATTGAAAAACGCCATTGCTTTGTAAGAGGAACTCACCATGCAATACGTTGCCAACAATTGAATAAATCAGCACGTCGTCATCCTGATCAGAATCGTTGAGAGCGAGATCTCCAAAGCGGGTATCGTCTTCAATCATATTGACAAATTCACTGAGTACAATCGGAGGATCATTTATTGGAGTAACATTGAACGTGACGGTTGCAGTGCTGCAGCCGCCATCAGTGTCGCAGACCTGGTAAACAATTGTTTCATGTCCGAAGAAATTCGGGTTGGGAGTGTAG
>JAYTMF010000056.1:0-6617 GCA_043728755.1 Flavobacteriales bacterium | reverse complement strand
TTGCATCACTTGGCACACCAGTGACAGCGGACAATTGTTCGGTTGCAACTGTAACGAACAATCATCCGTCAACGACTTATCCAATTGGAACAACAACTGTGACATGGACGGTGACAGATGCGGCAGGAAATTCTACAACATGTTCACAAACGGTGACGGTGGGTGATAACACTGCACCAATCATAGATTGCATGTCATCGATTTCCATACTTGCAATTCCCGGGGAATCCTTTGCAAACTTGACGCTTGACACACCGGGAGTTTTTGAGAACTGCACCAATTTCATCATTGTCAATAACATTACAAATACATCCGCTGCACCAACTTCATTTCCTGTAGGCACTACAGAGTTGATTTGGACGGTAACCGATGAATACGGCAACAATTCCAATTGCACAACCATTATAGAAGTAACAGATGATACGCCATCAGAAATAGTTTGTCTAAGTGAAATCTTTTCACCTTCAGACACGCTAGTATGTTATGCGACATTGAATCTACCAACACCGATGATAATTGGTGATGAACCCCTCAACGAAATCATCAATGACTTTACAAACTCCGAAAGTGGATACGGTCAATTTCCAACAGGTCAAACAAATGTTGTGTGGACTGTGACGGATGTCAACGGAAATTCTGCAACCTGCACAACGAGTGTTTTTGTGCACGATAATCAACCCCCGGTTGTCTATTGTCAAGATACTGTTGTAGTTGTTGCCGGTGCTGAATTCTGTATGAGTTGGGTAGAAATTGAGCAACCGACATTCATCGAAAACTGCACTTACTCTTCAACAACCAATGCATACAATAACGGCTACTTGGCCTCCGACTTTTATCCTGTAGGATTCACAACGGTCGATTGGTTTATATCGGACAATTCCGGCAATCTCGGAACCTGTCAGACAATTGTACAAGTCATTGATCTCACACCACCTACTATTATTTGTCCTGCAGACACGTCGGTTACATTGTTCTACGATCAGGTAATGATCATCCCCAATTACACTGACTTACTTTTTGTGTCCGATATATGTAACTCTGACATTTCAGTATCACAATCCATTGCTGTAGGAACTGAAATCAACATCGATACAAGTATCACATTCACGGCAAGTGACGAAAGTGGTAACGAGTCACAATGCACAATTCTGATTGATATAACCCTGATAACGGAACCTCAAGTTCTTGCATGTCCGGATACAATTACATTCCAGCGAGTAGAGGATTGTATGATCGAAATAACCGATCATACTGGAGACATTCAACCCGGTTCAATTTTCGGAACAGGCAACTATACAGTTTATCAATCACCTTCTCCGGGAATTGTATCATCCATCACGACACTAGAAATGTGGGTGGTAGATGAATTTGGATATTCAAGTGATACCTGCCATGTGCCAATTCTTATAGAAGACAATTCCAGTCCGGTATTGATCTATGACAACGACGCCATTTTGTATCTGAACGATAACTGCGAGGCAGTGATACCGGACCTTTCACAATGGATAACCTTTTCCGATAACTGTGGAAATATTTCGGTCATAGATCAAATGCCACAAGTGGGTACAGTTTATACGACTGCACAAAATATCACAGCGACATATACAGTAACAGATGAGGAAGGCAACACAAGCAATACCACATTTGATATTCAGATAATGGATAATCAAGCGCCCATCATTATAGCACCAAGTGCAATCATGTTGGTTCTTGATGAAAATTGTCAGGTTGTATTTCCGCACCTCGATGATATTCTTCAGATCGTAGAGTGCAGTTCATACATCGTTGAACAATCGATACAAACAGGAGAAGTTCTCACTGGAGTGCTGACCACCTGGTTCAATCTCAAAGTGACCGATAATGAATCACTTCTCTATTCCGAGGTGAGTCTGATGCTGAATCTCATTGATGAGCTTGCACCAAGCATCAACCAAATTGGCAATACAATCATTGCCCAACAGAGTGGTTCTTGCTCGGGGCATTTCAATCCGACTTCGCTCATTGCAACCACAGATGCATGCGATGCGAATCCACAGATCGTGATCAACGGAAGCTCAGACAGCTCTTATGACATTGGTGTCCATACCATAACATACTTCACCTATGATCAAAGCGGAAACTATAGCGATACGTTGTCTTTCACTTTAACTGTTCTCGATACACAAGCACCAGAAATCATTTTCGTAGGCGATACAACAGTTTGTGACTTGAATTTTCACCAAGACATTTTTGCACTCGACTGTGGATTGATGATCTTGTTGGAGGAGAACAACCCTGCACTTGTAGATGGAGTGAATACTTTGAACTATATGTATTCAGACGGAATTCATACTGTAACATTCAGCTATCAGGTAACAATAGATACAATGCCAGAAGTAGCATGGAGTATTGCCACGGATTTGCTGTGCCAGGGAGCCGAACCCCTATTCATTAGTGTAACCACTGAGGCCACGTATTCATTAGACGTGGACGGAGTTCCTATCAGCAACAGCATGCTCGACCCTCAATCACTTTCAATAGGCATACATGTCATTCATCTCAATGTTAACCATCTTGGTTGTATTGAACACTATGCACAAACAATCACTATTGTCGCAACACCGACACTTGATCTTACAACAGCCAACACATCGGTTTGCGGACAGGAAATCATCCTATTGCTTTCATCGAGTCAACCAAATGTCACGTGGACATCCAGCGCAGATATTGAAATCGCCTTTGGCTCAAACAATCAAGTATTTGCACTCAACGAATCATTTGGAAGCGGATGGGTCTATGTTCAAAGTTTCGTGTCGGGATGCACGGCAATGGACAGTTTACAACTGTTCTTTTATGCGCAGCCATCACAACCATTTGCCGGAGAAGACCAGGAACTTTTCCTGACCACACAGACTTCAGTTACCGGTATCTATAGCGGCCCTGGAACTACACACTGGGAAGTGATAACAGGATCAAGCGAAGCAGAAAACGAAAATGCCTTGCAGTCAATGGTCAACACTCTTTCCATGGGAATAAATGAATTGGTGTTGGTTGCGACAAATGGAATCTGTACAACCACGGATACTTTGGCAATTACAATTGGAGGGTTATTTATTCCAAGTGGATACTCTCCGAATGACGATGGAATCAATGACGCATTTGTTATACGTGGATTGGAAAACATCAAGTATTCAGAACTCATGGTTTTCAATAGATGGGGTCAAAAAATTTATGAATCAGGAAACTATAGAAATGATTGGAGCGCGATCAACAGTTCGGGAGAACAATTACCTGACGATACATACTTCTATGAGTTAACGCTAGACGGACAGAAGTATCAAGGATTTGTAATCATAAAAAGATGAGTATGAAAAAACACTTTTACATCTTGTTCTTTTTGCTTGCCGTAAGCGAAGTGCGAGGTCAGTTTTATCCGCAACAAACCATGTATATGTTCAATGCGGTGGGTTTGAATCCTGGAGCTGTCGGCCAGCATAATGCATTGAATGTTACGATGAGTCATCGAACAATGTGGCAGGGAATATCGGGTGCTCCGCGAACGCAATACCTCACCATTAACACACCCCTCAAGAATGAAAAAATCGCTGTCGGTATTCAACTTGTACGAGATCAAATTGGCGTTTCATCTAAAACATCCTTTCTGGGATCGGGAGCTTACCGTATGAAGTTAGGCAAAGGAAAACTATCGTTTGGTATGACATTGGGGGTAACCAACGGGAGCAATATGTTGTCACAGGTTGGTACAACCGAAACCGGTGACTATGTTTTCAATTCAGGAGATTTAGCATTTAATATCCCATCCGCCGGTGCCGGCATGTATTACGAAACGAAAACTGCATTTGCCGGCATATCAGTCCCTCAGTTTTTCACTGAAACATATTTAGGAGGAAATCAGTATAGAGGTGTCAGTCACTTAGACAATAACTCCTATCACCTGATGGCAGGAAAGAAGATATACCTATCCGACAAATTGCAACTGCAGGGATCTACTCTTGTTAAATATCACAAGGGCAGCAGTTTGCAAACTGATCTCACAGCAATGGCGCAATATGCGAACGTTGTTGATTTTGGATTTACCATCAGGCCAAAAGATGCGATATCAATCATCGGGAGAGCAAAAGTGAATAATCAGATGCGCGTTGCATACAGTTACGATTACCTCACGAGTAGTCTTTCACGATACGACAAAGGCTCACATGAACTTGCTATTACATACACATTCATTTACAATACAAACGCACCCAATACACGACTCTTTTAGTAGATGATCCGTCACCCTTTGATATTCCTATTAATTGTTTTGAGCACTGGCTTATGGGCCCAGGAAGCAGAGGTACGTCCGTTAGAGTGCAATTCCAACTACAATGAGTTTGCTCCGATTTCTTACAAAGCTGGAGTCATTTTTTGTAGTGATCGACCCTCTCGGTTTGGCATTTCGTGGATTGATGCACAGGGTAACTATCCAACAAAAAACTACTATGGAGAAGGCCGCAAATCCTCCATTCTCAATGAAAAAATCGAGACGCGATACAATGAAGGACCAGCATGCTTCAGTCATGATGAATCCGTGATGGTTTTCACCGGCACTGTTACGAACGAGTCGAAAAAAGACAACAATCACCTTGGATTGTTTTTTGTGAATACCGAATCATCTACATGGTCCGATCCAAAGGCATTTGAATACAACACAATTGATCACACCTACAACCTTGCACACCCGACATTAAGTCGAGACGGAAAAAGATTGTATTTCACATCAGATATGCCGGGTGGTTATGGAGGTAAGGATATTTATGTGTGTACTCGAAATGGAAGTTCGTGGGATAAACCTGCAAACCTGGGATCCACGATCAACAGTGAGCTCGATGAGGTATTTCCATTTATATCAGAGGATGACAAACTATACTTCAGCACGAATAAAAATGGGCCATTTGATATTTTCTATAGCACCCTAACCAATGCTAGCTTCTCTGCACCGTTACCAATGCTTCCACCGATCAATAGTTCGTTCGACGACTTCTCGTTTAGTATTAGTGCAGATAATGAATCCGGATATTTCGCATCGAATCGCAACGAACGCAATGATGATTTATATCAATTCAACATTCGTTATCCCGAATTTGAGCATTGTCCTCCTGCAGAAGAATCAACGTTCTGCTATTTATTCGAAGAAACCAATATTGTACCGAACGATTCTATGCCGATGATCTTCGAGTGGGAATTTGGCGACGGCATTTTGGGTAGCGGATTGACCACTGAATACTGTTATGGCGACTATGGCACATACCATGTCGCATTGAACGTCTATGACAGTCTCACAAGAGTGCGATTTGCGCGAGTTTCCGAAGTAGATGTGGTAATTGAAAGGTCATCCTATCCTTATATTACTTCACTTGACAGTACACACACATTGAGTCTTATTAAATTCAGTGCTACCGGCACTGATATGGGAGAGGCCAAAGCAGAAAAATACTATTGGAATTTCGGCGATGGGACACACGGCCAGGGTTTTGAGGTGGGACATGGCTTTAAAGAGCCCGGCTACTATAAGGTAGAACTCGGGGTAATTACCCAACCCATCAATGGTCAATCCGAGAAGCGCTGCTCTACAAAAATAATTTCAGTTGGAACAGCCGAAGAATTGGAGAAATTAAAAGACAAAATAGATCCAATATCATCAGAATCTGCCTTTCAACCCGATATGAAAATTGTTGTTAAAGACAGTACTAAATATCTTCAGTACGCACCTGATTCAACAGTCTATTTTGTTGAATTCAAGCAAAGCGATAAACAAATTCATCCGGAAGATCCCTATTTCAACAATATCAAATTTGAGATTTACGAACGTTTTGATTCAATCCAAACGGCCTATCACTATTCAGTAGGAAACACCACTGAAATGCCTGCCATGATGCGCATATATCGAGACATGATCAATAGCGGTTACATCACAAGTATCATAAGAGAGGATGTTTCGCGAGAATTCAAAAACGAAGTACTAAAGTCCTGGTGGTATCTGCCGGATTCGTTGCAAGTCGCTATTAATGCACACATCAACAAGTTCAATGATATCAAGTTTGATTTAGGAACGTATGACATAAAATCTGAATCATTTGACAATCTGAATTATATAGCAGAAGTGATGATACTTGAAAAATCCACCAAGCTCATGATCAAAGCACATACAGATAGTATCGGCACCAACAACAACAACTTGCTGCTTGCAGAACGAAGGGCAAAGGCAGTCATTCAATATCTTCAGCAACAGGGTGTCAACAAATCCCGACTATTTACGAAAGGTTATGGTGAAGAATCACCACTTGCCGACAACACAACTGAAGAAGGAAGAGCCATCAACCGCAGGGTCGAATTCGAAATTATTTTCAACGACGCAAAGAGGAAAAAATAAGCCACAAAGCCATTTATAATTATTCTCACAGGACTTTAGAATCAGACAACAGGAACTCTCTCAACAAAAAAGTCCCTTTCATTTTTTGATCAAATTTCCGCAAAGCATGTTATACCAATGTGATTTATAAAACAGGCCAATGTTTGAGAAATCATACAGTGGTAAATGCCGATGGATACAAGTGTTTAGTTCAATCTGGCGAAGCAAA
>JAYTMF010000055.1:0-8129 GCA_043728755.1 Flavobacteriales bacterium | reverse complement strand
TAAATAGCGGCCAGCACATAAAGTTGACAGTTGAGTGTTTTGAAAACTGACAACTTATTGATGTCCTTTTTGAAATCAGAAAATATGTCCACAAGCTTTCCGGTGGGGTTCATCGTGAACTCGTTGTCGAGCATAGCTTCAGCCTCAATAAAATAGCCGAGGTCGTCGTGCTTGGGCAAATAGAATCCGGTTGACTTCCGATAAAAAGTAATGCGAACACGTCCTCCTTTTTCTATGCGATTGCGTTGAAGCAATCCTTGAATCTGAGAGGTCAATGTTTGAACCGTGAAATTTTCTGTTGGCTTGAGTTTGAGGGTAACGATAGTGTCCTTGATGCGAGCAAAATGAGTTTCCATGAACAAAGCACGGCCGTTCATCACACGCATGCTCTCAAAAAAACCATCCGCAAACCGAAACGCCCGATTATCTTTTGTAATCGTCGCCTGATTTTCGTTTACATATTCACCACGATGGAAAACGTAGCTCATTCCCTGTTTTTTATTAGTGTAAATCTGAAATGTATCCGATCAGATCGGCATTGGTATCGATGAGAATACCGCTGACGCCGACTTTTGCAGCACAATCCAGATCTCTTTGCTTATCGCCTATCATCACACTTTTTGATGCATCTATGTAATGACGCGCAATCGCTCGCTCCATCATCAGGCTTTCAGGTTTTCTTGTCAGTGAATTTCCGAAATCAGGATGATGTGGGGAGCAATATATGCCTGTAATTTCAACATCAGCCTTTTGACAAGTGTCAAGCAGGTATTGATGTATCCTCTTCACTTCAGCAAGATCGTACAAACCTTTTGCAACTCCACCTTGATTGGTGATGATAATGACCTTGTATCCCTTATCTGACGCAATTTTCATAGCGTCAATTACAGTTGGCAAGATCACAAACTCCTCCAGAGAATAGGTATAATCACCCGGATCATGGTTGATCACTCCGTCTCTGTCAAGAAACAATGCCTTCGATTTCGTAGTGTCATTCATCAGCGTGCTAAATTACTTGTCCGTGACGCTTTTCGTGTTGCGAATTTTTGTTGTTGATGCGCACCAACTCGGTTTGTTTGCCGATACCCGCTCTTGCCCGAATGTCTTCATGCGATGGAATGCATTCCAATACGGACGCAGCAATTTTCGCGCTTGCCTCACTTGAATAGTGTGTCCAATTATTGATGCATAAGCTTGTAATGAAGCTGAACCAATCCTTTTTCAAACGACTTCGCAGAAAGAAGTTCAACTCGCTGCTCAGGTCTGCCGTCTTTGAAAAGCTTGGTGCCTGAACCAACAAGAATCGGTATGACTGAAATGATGAATTCGTCTATCAGGTTTTCCTTCAAAAGTTCATGGACAATTTCTGCTCCTCCATCGCAAAAAATGTTCTCTCCTTGTTCCGACTTTAACCTGACAACAAGCTCGCTTAAATTGCCAGTGTAAAATCTTGTCTTCCCAATATCAGGTCTTTCATTTCTTGTAACGACATATGCATCTTTGCTCGCATGCGGAAACTCAGACACTTGCGTCATCACCCGGTCATAAGTCCTACGGCCTAAAATAACTGTATCAACGGATTGAATGAATGAATTGTAACCGTAGTCTTCGCCTTCTTTTTCTACAATAGATAAAAAGAGTAGATCGTCATTGGGTTTAGCTATGTAGCCATCGAGGCTTGTAGCAATGTAAAGGATTAATTTTCTGTCCATGTTGGTTAGCGTTATGATGATGGGAAAGCAGTGTATATCTCATACTGCCTTCCTGTTTGAACAACCTGCAAGAAAGAAAGTTAAGGACACTTCCAAAAACATCTTTCATGAATGGCCTAAATATGAATTTTGCGATTTTTAATCATTCGTTTCGATGCTCATTTTGCCGAATACTTCGTCAAATCTCAGTTCAATAGCTCAGGCTATGCAACTTCGATTTATACCAATGTGATTTCTAAAACATGCCTATGTTTTAGAAATCATACAGTGGTAAATGCTGATGGATACAAGTGTTTCGTTCAATCTGGCGAAGCAAAGATTGGCCTATTACATTTGTCCAATCAGTATTACCTCGTCTTCGACGAAATGACCTATCGCGATTCTTAAAACAGGTTTTTAGTAGTACCCTTAAAGAGAAAAATGTTTCTGAGATAAATTTCAATTCCTACTTCTGAACACGGTGATAAATGTCATAAAATAAATCAAGAAAAAATCAAACAATCTTGTTTGTCAGTTGTTTGTGATCTCATAAAGCTGGCACGAACTCTTTGACTGCTTTAAAGGTTTCCGTGGAGTATATACTTTTTTATAACTTGCCGACTCTAATGATACACATGAGCAATTACTGATATTTTTTAGGAACATATCATCACAATCAATTTTCAATCTATAATACAAAATGGAAAAGAAGCATTCAGGCGCTGCCTTCGATACAAACAATGAAAGCAAATGTCCGTTTACTGCCGGAGCTATAAAGAAAAGTGCGGGAACAGGTACCAGCAATCGCGACTGGTGGCCCAATCAATTGAAATTAAACATCCTTCGACAACACGCCTCTCTCTCCAATCCAATGGGAGATAAGTTTGATTATACGAAAGAATTTAAGTCTCTCAACTTCGAATCACTGAAGAAAGATGTCATGGATGTGATGACCGACTCGCAGGATTGGTGGCCTGCGGACTATGGTCATTATGGTCCATTCTTCATTCGCATGGCTTGGCACAGCGCCGGTACTTACCGCATCTCTGATGGCCGTGGTGGTGGTGGCTCCGGTACACAACGCTTTGCACCTCTCAACAGTTGGCCCGATAATGTGAATCTTGATAAAGCACGCTTGTTGCTTTGGCCTATCAAACAGAAATACGGCGTGAAAATATCATGGGCCGACCTCATTATTCTTGCAGGCCATTGCGCACTGGAGTCCATGGGCTTTAAGACATTTGGTTTTGCCGGTGGTCGACCAGATGTTTGGGAAGCGGCAGAGGATGTGTATTGGGGTGCAGAAAAAGAGTGGTTGGGCGACCAGCGTTACACCGGTGATCGCGAATTGGAAAATCCTCTGGGCGCGGTTCAAATGGGACTTATCTATGTGAATCCTGAAGGCCCCAACGGAAAGCCTGATCCGTTGGCCGCCGCACGAGACATCCGTGAAACTTTTGGCCGTATGGCGATGAATGATGAAGAAACAGTTGCACTTATTGCCGGTGGACACTCTTTTGGAAAAACACACGGTGCCGCTGATCCGAGTAAATATGTTGGTCACGTGCCGGCTGCTGCAGGCATAGAAGAGCAGGGCTTTGGATGGAAAAACACATACGGAACCGGCCATGGAGCCGATACCATTAGCAGCGGCTTGGAAGGCGCCTGGACTACAACGCCTACAAAGTGGAGTCATAACTTCTTCGAGAATCTTTTTGGCTTCGAGTGGGAACTCTTCAAAAGCCCTGCAGGTGCACATCAATGGAGACCTAAGAATGGAGCAGGAGCCGGAACTGTTCCGGATGCACATGTCCCTAATAAGACACACGCTCCATTCATGCTGACGACCGACCTTTCTTTGAGAGTAGATCCGGCATACGAAAAAATATCAAGGCGCTTTCATGAAAATCCTGAAGTGTTTGAAGATGTATTTGCGCGGGCATGGTTCAAACTGACACACCGCGACATGGGTCCGATTGCCCGGTACCTCGGTCCGGAAGTGCCCAAAGAAGTATTGATCTGGCAAGATCCTGTTCCGGCAGTTAATCATGTGCTCATTGATGAGAAGGATGCTGCATCGCTCAAGGCTACTATTTTGGGCAGTGGACTTTCTGTATCGCAACTGGTATCCACTGCATGGGCATCAGCCTCTACGTTTCGAGGATCGGACAAGCGCGGTGGCGCCAATGGTGCCCGCATACTCCTTGAACCTCAAAAGAATTGGGAAGTGAACAACCCTACTCAATTGTCTGCGGTGTTGGATAAATTCAAAGAAATCTGCAAAACATTCAACAGTTCACAAAAGGGTAAACAGATTTCGATGGCCGACTTGATTGTGCTGGCCGGATGCGCCGGTGTGGAACAGGCAGCGAAAAATGCAGGACATTCCATCACAGTTCCTTTCACAGTCGGAAGGACAGATGCCACGCAAGAGCAAACAGATGTTGAATCGTTTGATGTATTGGAACCCGCTGCAGACGGATTCCGCAACTACATCAAGCCCAAACATAAAGTATCTGCTGAAGAAATGTTGGTAGACCGTTCGCAATTGCTTACGCTTACTGCTCCCGAAATGACTGTGCTTCTTGGTGGTATGCGCGTTCTGAATACGAACTTCGATCATACAAAGCATGGTGTATTTACCATGAGGCCTGAGGCATTAACCAATGATTTCTTTTTGAATCTTCTTGATCTTGGTACAATGTGGAAGGCAACTTCTGATGATCAACGAGTGTTTCAAGGAAGCGATCGCAGAACCGATCAACCGAAATGGACAGGCACTCGTGCCGATCTCATCTTTGGATCTAACTCGGAGTTACGCGCATTGGCAGAAGTGTATGCGTGTTCGGATGGGCAGGAAAAATTCGTGAACGACTTTGTTGCGGCATGGAATAAGGTGATGAATCTGGATCGTTTCGATCTTGCTTCATGAAAGCTCATTGAGCGAACTCAATAAAATCTCATGGATAAAAAACCGCGATTCACTATAAATTGCGGTTTTTTCTTGAAGAACAATTGAAGGAGAATGCTATATCAATCGTTTTGTCCTTCAGACTTTCAGCATACCTCGAAATCCCCTGGCAGCATAATAGGACTCTGCGCCGTTGTGGTAGATGAAGACTACGTCATAACGTCGATCGCAAAAAAGAGCACCACCAAGTTCTCGGATGACAGCAGGCGTTTTCACCCAGCTCGATGTCTTCGTGTCGAAATTTCCAAGTTTCTGCAATTCACGATATTGCTCTTCTGTCAAGATCTCTATGCCCATTGAACCGGCTAAATCTAATGCACTGTTTGCCGGCCTATTTTGTTTCCGCGACTCGAGTGCTTCACGATCATAACAAAGACTTCTTCGGCCTTTTGGTGATTCCGCAGCGCAGTCATAAAAAATATATTCACCTGTTTTTTTATCCTGACCAACAAGGTCAGGTTCACCGCCGGTCCTTTCCATCGCATGCAGCGACCACATCTTGTCGGAATTGCCTTTGAGCCTTGCATGCACATCTAACCATTCAATTCCCTTGTGACGTTTCATGTTTTTCTCGAAACGCGCTATGAGCACCTTGATCAATTCCAATTGCTCTTTTGCAGTAAGTGTTTTTTTGTTACCCATTGGCTTGAAATATTATTTTGTACTAGAAATTCTTCTCATGTTCATGTTCCCACATGAGGTTTGAATGCATTTGCAAGCTTATGTCAACTTGCGATAGCAAATATTCAACCCGAAGTGATGGAAAGAGTATTCTATTTGCCTTTCAAAGATGCATCTATCAGGCCTTTCAAAACTTTCACATCGATCTCCTCCAACTTATACCAATGTGATTTATAAAACAGTCCAATGTTTTAGAAATCATACTGTGGTAAATGCCGATGGATACAAGTGTTTAGTTCAATCTGGCGAAGCAAAGATTGGACTATTACACTTGTCGAATCGGTATTATTTATATAAAGACAACCGACACCTGTCTTGTGCTTGCCTAGCTTTTTGAGTGTATCGGCATGTTGCTTTATATCCATGGAAAGGTATAATGACAAATTTGCTTTTCGCGGAGAGAACCCAATGATCAGCCAATCGACTTCTCTTCCGCTGGTTGGGCTCTTGTACCTCCTATTACCGAAACCGATGAGTGAGCTACCCCATAATTTCGGCTCTTCTCCGGTTGCTTCTTTCATCATTTCCAAAATGGCCAAACTGTCTTTGCGCTTTTGTTCGTCCTGCACGCTATTGATGAAATCCTCAACGCTCGCAGTGGTTGGTTTCGTTTTTATTTCAACGAGTTTAGGTTTTTTTTCGGCCATTTTAGTGATCACTGTTGGTTTGACTTTGGTATTGTATGAAATTTCATGATTTGAGGATATGGAGAGTCAAATTACCCTAAATCGATTTTGCTCACTACGAATGTAAATGGAAAGATTTAAAGTTTAAAAATGAGTTTCGACATATCAAAACACCATTTTCACCTTTCCTTTTTATTCAAAAAGCGGGATGAAATTATTACGTTGACTTTTCCGTTTGAAAAACAAAGGGAAATGAATGATAACGAGCATTACATACACAATTTCTATTCTTGAGATAGCATTTTTATCGATGCGAAATTGACATCATTTCGATTTGCCTTACCTACAAGTTTCTAAATGAAGCTGAGTCGTTTGAATAGAAGTCACGATCTTCCGCAATGGAGAGTTAAACCGCTCATTTGATGAATTTTATCTCCAGTAAAAAATTAAGCACTATATTTACCCACAATCAATATATTTCGTATTATCATGAATGGAGTTATTAAGAGAAAAACAGACAAAGGTTTTGGTTTTATTAAAATCGAAGGCCAAGACAAAGATTTATTCTTTCACAGCAATTCAGTCGTAGGTACAACCTACAATGAACTGAACGAGGGAGACAATGTAACATTTGAAACAGAAGATTCTCCAAAGGGAAAGAATGCAGTGAACGTAAAAAGAGCGTAAGCCTTTTTTATTTTCAATCATCTTGAAGCTCCGACGTAAAAGTCGGAGCATTTTTTTTGGCCAAAAGACAGGTGTAAAATGCAGGATGTTTTTTTCAGGGTTGGCCTCAATTTGTGTAGCCATTCCTATCCGAGACTATGGATTGAAAATATGAATCCACGCTATTGTCTGAGTATCTTTTACTTGGTCGCCAAGGCAATATACCTGAGCGTGGATTCTTCGACCCGATGCTTGGCCATGAGGTAAGTAATCAGTTTTGAGAACTTGTCTCAACAAGTGGATGAACGCCATGATTAAGATTCGGCTCACACTTTTTACAGTTTGTTTTGTAGTAAAAGGTTGTCCATTGCTAGTTCTAACGGGCACTGCTTCCAACGGCAAGAAGTTTTTTACAGCTGGGGTTTTTCAGCACAATCGATCAAACTGAACTTGCCTCATAGAATTGTCGCAAACTATCAATCGATAGAAATGGGCCACAATTGTGTCAAATTGCTCACAAGCTTATGTTCTTTTCTGTCGTCAAAATTGTTTCGGCTTTCCCTTTTTTTCAGCATGCTCTACAATCTCAGAAATTCTCTTTTGTCTTGTTTCTTGTCGTTTGGCCAATACGAGCCATTGCAGCATTGCTTTTCTGACTGACTTGCTCAAACTTAAAAAATAGTCCCTTGCGACTACTTTGGAATTTAGTTCTGATTCCAGGTCTTTTGGGATAACTAATTCTTCCACGCTATCCAGAATTTCCCAGGAGCCATTTTGTTTCGCAATTTCTATGCAGGCCAAACCGGCTTTGGTCATTTGTCCTGTGTCAATTAATTTTTGAACCTTGATTTTATTGATTTTTGACCAAGTGCTCTGAGGCTATGCAACTTCGATTTTCCTCATCTTCAACAAAATGACATAGCGCGATTTGCAAAACAGGTTATTAGAAGTACCGTATAAACTTCGAACGAGTAGAACGGCCTCCGATTTTCAAATGTGGTTCCCTTGGACTTACCTTGCGGCACCCATGAAATTCAACCTCACTTCAGAATATACACCGAGCGGTGACCAGCCTACTGCCATCAGGGAATTGACGGAAGGTGTGGAGCGCGGCGATCGGTTTCAGACCTTGCTGGGTGTCACCGGTTCGGGTAAAACTTTTACGATAGCGAATGTGCTTGCCAACACACAACGGCCGGCAATTATCCTCAGTCACAACAAGACACTTGCCGCACAATTGTACTCTGAGTTCAAACAATTCTTTCCGGAAAATCTGGTGGAATATTTCGTCAGTTACTATGACTACTATCAGCCGGAAGCCTTTTTGCCTTCGACGGGTGTTTATATCGAAAAGGATCTTAGCATCAATGATGAGATCGAGAAATTGCGACTCGCGGCTACAAGTGCTTTGCTGAGTGGAAGAAGGGACGTGATTGTTGTCGCAAGTATCTCGTGCATATACGGTATCGGCAATCCTGTGGAGTTTCACAAGAG
>JAYTMF010000054.1:0-5569 GCA_043728755.1 Flavobacteriales bacterium | reverse complement strand
GCTGCAACATTTCTGCGCGCATCTTTTACATTGAATGACTCAGTCTTCGTGAAGCGACGAAGTCCCATTAACATCATGCGCAGTTCGTCGCCACTTCCAAAAGCAAGCAAAGCCTCTTTTCCATTGTGAGAAATGCTCTCTGCACTGTCGAAGAAGAAAACGCGGAGTATGTCTTTTTGCAATGCGACATCATCTTCGCCTTGAACACTTGCGAGTTTTTCAATGCGCAACAAAATAGACTCAGCCATGTAAGTCTGAATCATCATGTCGGCTATGTTCATCAAAACTTCTTGTTCCTTGTCGAGTTGTGCCATCAGTTTTTGAACTGCAGCACCGGCCACCAACAAAATGGATTTCTTGAAATTGGTGAGATACTTATGGCACTCTTCAAACAGATTAGAAGGGGCATCACCAAAGTCAGGAATAGCCATCAATTCGCCGGCTACTTTCATGGCGGGTCCCATGAGGTCGAGTTCCCCTTTCATCGCTTTTTTAAGAACCATGTCCACCGTCAGAAGGCGATTGATCTCATTGGTTCCTTCGAAAATTCTATTGATACGCGCATCGCGATAAGCGCGCTCTACGCGGGTTTCGGCGCTGTATCCCATTCCACCGTGAATTTGAACTGCTTCATCCACCACGAAATCAAGCACTTCTGAACCATACACTTTCAATATGGCGCATTCAGGTGCGAATGAGGCAATACCTTTTAATACTGCATTGCTTTTGTCCATGCCACCTGCGGCTAGCGAATGGATGGCATCATCGATATTCTGAGTTGCTCTATATAAAGCACTTTCCAATGCAAAAATGCGGATGCACATGTCGCCGATCTTATGACGAATAGCGCCATACTTCATGATCGGTCTTCCGAATTGTTGACGCTCATTTGCGTATTTGATTGCGTCAGTCAATGTGGCTTTCGAACCACCCAACACACCGCCGCCTAATTTGATGCGACCAATGTTCAGGATGTTCACGGCGATCTTGAATCCATTGCCTCTTTCACTCAATAAATTCTCTGCGGGTACTTGTACATTATTGAAAAATACTTGTCTAGTTGATGACCCTTTGATACCCATCTTTTTCTCCTCCGGATTGAAAGTGATTCCTTCCATATCTCTCGTGAGAATGAAAGCAGAAAGGTTGGCGTCGTCTTCGATCTTCGCGAAAAGAATGAGCACGTCTGCGAAACCACCATTGGTGATCCACATTTTTTGTCCGTTGATTAAATAATGCTTTCCGTCGGCGCTTGGAACTGCTTTTGTTTTACCACTGTTCGCATCGCTGCCGCTGCCGGGCTCCGTGAGGCAATAGCAACTTTTCCATTCTCCAGAAGCGATCTTCGGAATATACTTTTTCTTCTGTTCTTCATTTCCATAATAGAGAATCGGAAGCGTGCCGATACCTGTCTGCGCGCCATAAGCAACGCTAAATGAAAAGCCGGCACCAAGTGCTTCCGTAACGTACATGGACGTTTTAAAATCCATACCCATTCCGCCCAATTCTTCAGGAACGGAAATCCCGAGAAGTCCCAGCTCGCCGGCTTTGTCGAGGATGCTTTGCATCAATCCTTCTTCCTGATGATCAATGGCATCGAGTTTTGAGTCGATTTCCCGTGTGACAAAATCCTCACACGTTTTTTTCATCATCCTTTGTTCTTCGTTGAACTCTTCTGGAATGAATATGTCGTTGAATGATGTTTCGCGGACGAGAAATTCGCCGCCCGTAATTGGTTTGGTTGTTAATGTTTCGGACATGATTCAGATATTTGAAATTGTTGGGTATTTTAGTTTAACCAAACTTTTGTTGGTTTTTAGGGCCTGTGATACTTGAATAAATATGTTCAGGTACTCTCATCAATTAAGCAATTCATAGACGCCGGCCGCACCTTGTCCGGTCCCTACACACATAGTTACAATGCCGTATTTGCTTTTTCGCCTTCTCATTTCGTTGAACAATTGAACGGATAATTTTGCACCGGTACATCCAAGCGGATGACCAAGAGCGATCGCGCCACCGTTCACGTTGACGATGTCTGGATTCAATCCGAGCTCGCGGATAACAGCGAGTGATTGCGATGCAAAAGCCTCATTCAATTCAAAAAGGTCGATGTCTTCCTTTTTCAAACCGGCACGTTGCAATGCGCCGGGCACGGCGTAGATTGGACCGGCACCCATAATGCGTGGTTCTAATGCTGCAACGTGATAGCTCTTCAATTGTGCGATCGGTTTTACATTGAGTTCTTTCAACATTCTTTCTGAAACTACCATTACGAAGGCCGCACCATCAGAAGTTTGAGAGGAATTTCCGGCCGTAACGCTTCCTCTGGCGTCAAATACAGGGCGAAGTTTTGCAAGTAATTCAACTGACGTATCTCGGCGTGCGCCTTCATCCGTGTCAACGATATATTTTTTTTCCTGACGTTTTTCATCAGCATCAAGATAGATCTCCTTTACTTCAACAGGAACGATCTCATCTTTCCATAGTCCTTTATCGATGGCTGCGATGGCTTTTTGATGCGAGTGATAAGCAAAAACATCCTGGTCTTCGCGGGAAATTTTATAATCGTTAGCCACTGCTTCAGCGGTAAGTCCCATACCCCAATACCAATCGGGATTTGATTTTGCAATGGCTGCATTCGGGATGATCCTCCATCCTCCAAACGGAATCGGCGACATGGTTTCAACTCCTCCTGCAATAATGCAATCGGCCATTCCTGCATGGATTTTTGCTGAGGCGATGGCGATGGTCTCAAGTCCGCTTGAGCAATATCTGTTTACCGTCATGCCCGGTACTTTAACAGTATCGAGTCCCATGAGTGAAATCATCCTGCCAATGTTGAGCCCTTGTTCTGCTTCGGGAGTGGCATTGCCAACTATGATATCATCAATCCTATCCTTGTCCAATTGAGGAAAATCTGACATGATCTTTTTTATGACCACTGCGCCGAGATCATCCGCGCGATAAAATCTGAACAATCCACGTGGAGCTTTTCCTACTGCAGTGCGATATCCGCTAATGATATATGCGTTCATGTGTTTAATTTCTTAAAATTTTACCTGTTGTAATAAGTGATTGCATCCTTTCCAGTGATTTGCGTTGCTCGCACAATTCAATGAAAGTTTTTCTTTCGAGATCAAGCAAGTATTGTTCACTTACCTGGGTGGAAGAACTTAGATCTCCACCAGCAAGAACGAATCCTAACTTCTGTGATATCAATTGATCATGCTCGCTGATATAGTGTCCGCTCTTCATGGTGTTTGCACCAACGTAAACAATGCCTAACGCCTCTTGTCCTAATACAGTGATGTCTTTGCGCATCGTCGGTTGAGTATAGCCGGCTTGAGCCAACTCGAGACAAGCCTCTTTCGCTCTTGTCAATTGTAGCTCGCGACTCACCACTACTTCATCAATTCCATTACGCAGATATCCCAGTTCAAAAGCTTCATAGGCAGAAGTGGAAACCTTGGCTTGTCCGACGGTTAGGAAGCGATTTCGGAATGTGTTGATGCGTATATCGCCATCTCCAAATTCATCGCTGCATCGCACTGCGAATTCTTTGGTGCCTGCACCACCGGGAATAACTCCAACACCAAATTCCACAAGACCCATGTAGAGTTCTGCATGCGCAACAACTTTGTCGACGTGTAGATTCAATTCACAACCGCCACCAAGGGCAAGATTGTGCGGAGCACCAACAACAGGAATGGATGAATGCCTCATGCGCATAACGACATTCTGAAACATACGAATTGCCATGTCAAGTTCATCGTAGTCTTGTTCAGCGGCAAGCATGAATATCATACCGACGTTTGCTCCCGCCGAAAAATTTTCACCGTCATTGTAAAGTACAAGTCCGCGATATTCTTTTTCCGCCAGATCTATTGCCTTGTTGAGTCCTTCGATGACTTCACCACCGATGGTGTTCATTTTTGTATTCCAGCTACAACAAAGAATGCCATCTCCCAAATGACGAATTGTTGTCGTCGCATTCTTCCAGACAGTAGCATCTTCCGGAAGTTGAGCCAACACTATTTGTTTTTCAGGAGCAGGTACAGTCAGGTAAGTTTTGAATGCAGGATCATAGTATTTTCTCTTGCCATCTTCAATTTTATAAAAAGTAGTATGACCGGCAGCTAACATTTCACTTATCCATGCAGCCACCTTTTTTCCATTGCTCTCAGCATCCTTCATTCCATTGGCAATACCAATGAGATCCCATGTTTCAAAAGGTCCTGTTTGCCAGCCGAAGCCGGCTTTCATTGCATCATCAATACTGTAAATATTATCGCTAATTTCAGGTATGCGATTACTTACATATGCAAATAGACCGCTCAAAGATTTTTTATAGAATTCACCTGCTTTATCGCTTCCGTTATAGAGAATCGGTAATCTCTTCAAAAGATCATCGATGGGTTTGGTAGCTTCCAGCGTAGCGAATTTTGCATTTTTCTGCTGGCCGTATTCGAGCGTATTTAGATTGAGTGAAAGGATTTCCGTTTCACCTTTTTCATTTTTCGTTTTCTTGTAGAATCCCTGTTTGGTTTTATCACCGATCCATTTGTTCTCGACCATCTTCTGAACATAATCTGTGACGGCGAAAGTGGACGCTGACTCGTCGTTCGGACAGTTCGCCATTACTCCATTGGCAACATGCACAAGCGTATCTAATCCAACTACATCACAAGTCCTGAATGTTGCACTCTTCGGTCTGCCGAGAACAGGACCTGTGAGTTTGTCCACTTCTTCCACTGAAAGATCCATTTCTTTTACGAGATGAAACAGCGCCTGAATGCTGTACACACCCACTCTGTTTGCTATGAATGCCGGAGTGTCTTTGCAATGAATGACAACTTTGCCAAGAAACAGCTGCCCGTATTCGGAGAAAAAGTCCAACACGTCTTTTGACGTTTCAGGTGAGGGAATGATTTCAAGAAGTTTTAGATAGCGTGGAGGATTGAAAAAATGTGTGCCACAGAAATGTTTCTTGAAATCTTCACTTCTTCCATCGATCAACATACCAATGGGTATACTTGAGGTATTGGACGTGATCAGGCTTCCCGGTTTTCTGTTGGCTTCGATTTTTGAATAAACTGATTTTTTAATGTCAATGCGTTCTGTAACAGCTTCGATGATCCAATCACAGTCCTTGAGTTGGGAGAGATCATCATCAAGGTTACCTGTCGTGATTTTTGATGCGAATGATTTTTTGTAGATGGGTGATGGATTCGACTTCAATGCAGTATCGAGTGCCTCGTTCACAATTCTGTTGCGAACCGCTTTGTCTTCAAGTTTTTTTCCGGAAGCTATTTCTTTTTCGTTCAATTCATTTGGAACAATATCCAAAAGAACGACGTCAAGTCCGATGTTCGCAAAGTGACATGCAATTCTGGAGCCCATGACACCACTTCCGATCACTGCTGCTTTTTTGATGGTTCTTTTCATTTCGTATAAAATTTCCTTTCGGTTAAATGGTTTCAGATTCAAACACTTTGTTTTCCAGAATAAAATTGATTTGTTTCAAAACTTCAAGACAAGTGTCCAATTTCGATCGCGGGATAGATTC
>JAYTMF010000053.1:0-1357 GCA_043728755.1 Flavobacteriales bacterium | reverse complement strand
GGTGATCAAAAACGCGAAAGCTCTTTCCAATGCACTCGTTGACCTTGGATATAAGATCGTGAGCGGCGGAACAGACAATCATTGTTTTCTCATTGATCTCAGGAATAAAAATATTTCAGGAAAAGAAGCAGATGCTGCGTTGATTCAGGCAGACATCACGGTAAACAAAAATATGGTGCCGTACGATGATAAATCACCGATGGTGACCAGTGGAATTCGCATTGGAACACCGGCTGTGACTACACGTGGATTGAAGGAAAGCGATATGCAAACTATCGCGTCGTTGATTGATGCAACATTGGAAGGAAGAAGCAATGAAAACACAGTTGCCGGTGTAAGAAAAAAAGTGAACGAGATGATGAACGACCTGCCATTGTTCACCGAAAGTGTTGCCAGACTTGTTTGAACTTTAAAGCTACATCCAATAACCTGTTTTGTGAATCGCGATAGATCATTTTGTTGAAGACGAGGTAATACCACTGTATGATTTCTCAAACATTGGCATTTTTTAGAAATCACGTTGGTATAAATCGAAGTTGCATTGCCTTAACTATGGAACTGAGATTTGATGAAGTATTCTGTAAAATGAGCATCGAAACAAATGATTAGAAAAAAACAAAATTCATATTTGGTGGATGCCTGAAAGAGGTTTTTAGAAGTGCCCTTGAACTTAAAATGAGCGATTCCGGAGAATTGTTGAAGCTATTTCAAACTAAGTTTGACCGCTCGGAACGTCACTTGTTGTCTTCCCTGAAGATAAAAAATTGAATACATGATTGCACAAATCATCTTTATTGCACTGCTCATTGTAGCAGGATATTTTTCGTACAAACGATATTCTTTCGTCAGAAGAAACATACTTCTTGGAAGAGATATCAATGTGGAAGGCCCTTCTTCTGCGCGTTGGGGAATGATGCTGCGCGTTGCATTGGGACAAGGAAAAATGTTCACGCGACCTTTTGCCGCATTCATGCACTTGTTTATTTATGTCGGATTCATCATCATCAATATTGAAGTACTTGAAATTCTGATCGATGGAATTTTTGGAACGCATCGCGTCTTTTCTTTCATCGGTTCGCTATACGATTTTCTTATTGGCGGTTTTGAAATTCTTGCTGTACTGGTGTTGATTTCGTGCATTGCATTTTTACTTCGAAGAAATGTGTTGAAGCTGAAAAGATTTTGGCAGAAGGAAATGACTTCATGGCCGCGCACCGATGCGAATCTAATTTTAATCATCGAGATCCTTTTGATGTCGGCATTTCTAACAATGAACGCGACGGATTATGCTTTGCAATTGCAAGGCGACGAACACTATCACCATGCCGGAAGTTTTCCGGTAAGTGGTTTATTCGTT
>JAYTMF010000052.1:0-1449 GCA_043728755.1 Flavobacteriales bacterium | reverse complement strand
TGTATTGATTGGTGCTTTAATCGTTTAGAAGACGGAAAATTTGGTGATCAGAAATACCTTGACGACTGGACCACACGTTTCAAAGGTGTTCATGTGTTGAAGCATCATGGCGGCGGTGTTGCTCCATGGAATGTGCAACAATATGACTTGGTAAAGGTTTCCGGCCAGTTGCATGTGATGCACTATTCTTCCGGAAGTCTGTCGCCGTTGGTGTTCTTCCATTTTCATGGTTTGCAGTTTTATACCGGAGAAATGGTGTCGTTCACAGGTGCCGGTTATGCGCTTGAAAGTGAAGTGAAGCAGGAATTGTATAAGCCATACGCCACGGAACTTTTTGAAATAGCCGATCAGCTAAGAACAGGAATGTCCTCGATCTCCAATTCCAACGGGACTTCCGGCGAGTTGGTTCCATCTCGAATCATGAATTATGTTTTGGTGCAGAAAGATAATTTTCTCAATCAACTTCGATTTAGATTAGGTCGTAGATCGACTTATCGCAAATCAGGTAATCATATCTATCATCGATCTGAATTGTAAACCTTCCTGCGCCTTATTTTTGGACGCAAGTATGGCACATCTGTTAGATCTCAAAACATTTACTGACAAACGAGGAAATCTGACGGTCATTGAAAAAGTGATCCCGTTTGATATCAAAAGAATTTTTTACATCTATGGTGTAGATGATTCACGTCGTGGTGGCCATCGCCATCACAAATCGTTTCAGGCCGCTGTTTGCATTCAGGGTGAGTGTAAAATTTACAACAATGATGGTGTAAGGGAAGAGACCTTTTTGTTGAATGATCCATCGCGTTGTCTCATACTTGGCACTTCCGACTGGCATGAAATGTTTGATTTTACGCCCGACGCCATTTTGATGGTACTCGCGTCGGAATATTTTTCTGCAGGTGATTATATTTTCGAACCATATAAGAAATGATCGAGTACGAGAATTTACGTAAACTGAATGAGCCTTTTATGGAGGATTACAATCATGCTTTCAGAAGGGTGATGGATTCCGGGTGGTTCATTCTTGGCAATGAAGTGAAGTCGTTTGAAAATGATTTTGCGCAGTGGTGCGGAGTAAGTTATTGTGCCGGAGTGGCAAATGGTCTGGACGCGTTAGTGCTTGCGCTTCGCAGTCTTGGACTTGAACGAGGAGATGAAGTGATCGTTCCTTCCAATACTTATATCGCTACCATTCTGGCTATTGTTCAGGAAGGCTTGAAGCCGGTTTTGGTTGAGCCCGACATTAGAACATACAACATTGATCCTACAAAAATGGAGTCTGCTATTACATCCAGAACCAGAGTGATCATGGTGGTACATCTCTATGGAAAATGCTGCGACATGCAATCCATACTTGAGATAGCAACCGCGAAATCGTTGTTTGTTATCGAAGATGCCGCGCAGGCTCACGGTGCTAAACAACATGGTAAATCGGTGGGAACA
>JAYTMF010000051.1:0-5265 GCA_043728755.1 Flavobacteriales bacterium | reverse complement strand
GAACTTTCCCGGATTAGCGGATATAAAGAAGGAAGGGAAAATCAAAGATGTTGTCGGACAAGGTTATGCCATCCCTGTGCAAGTAGCGAAGGAACCCATTTCACAAAAGGGCCCCAGACTTACAGCAGAAATCACACTTGCCGGTCGCTATCTCGTTCTTGTTCCATTTTCGAATAAAGTTTCTCTCTCCGGAAAAATCACTGAAGAAACAGAAAGGGAACGACTGCGCAAATTGATGCATAGTATTCGTCCGGCAAACATGGGCGTAATCATTCGCACACAAGCCGAAGGAACGAGTGTTTCTGAACTTGATCAGGATCTACAGGATCTTGTGAAGCGTTGGGATGAGATGTACAAGAACATGAAGACTGCACGCCCTCCGCAGCGCATTCTTGGTGAGATCAACAAGACCTCTTCCATTCTCCGTGATATCCTCAATGAAAATTTCACTGCGATCCATGTCAACGACGATCAGATTTCATCTGAGATCAAAACTTACCTGAAAACTTTCAATCACGAAGAAAGCATCGTGAAGATGCACAAGATTCCGGATCTCTTCGATTCTTTCAATGTATACCGTCAGATCAAGCAAAGTTTCAGTAAACAGGTGAACCTGAAGAGCGGCGCCTATGTGATAGTAGAACATACTGAAGCCATGCACGTCATCGATGTGAACAGCGGCAACAGAAAAAACGCTACGGTCATCAATCAGGAAGACAATGCATTTCAGACCAATATTGAATGTGCTAAGGAAATTGCTCGACTTCTGCGTTTGCGCGATATGGGCGGCATCATCTGCATCGACTTTATCGATATGCAGAATAAGGATCACCAGAAAAAACTGAGTGATGTTCTTCGCGATGCCATGAAAGAGGACAAAGCGAAACACAACGTATTGCCTCCGAGCAGATTTGGTGTAGTGGAAATCACGCGTGAGCGTGTGAAGCCCGTTACCAAAGTGATCACCACCGAAAAATGTCCGAGCTGCGATGGAAAAGGTGTAGTTCAATCTTCATTGCTTTTCACCGAAGAAATTGAAAACAGCGTGCGATTCCTTTCAGAAGAAGGACGTCACAAAGAGATCAAACTCCTCGTCCACCCAATGGTCGAAGCATATCTCAACAGAGGCTTTTTCAGCAATATTTCCAAAACGTGGAGAAAGAAATACAAAATGAAAATGATCGTAGAAGCCTCGTCAAACTCAGCTTTCCTGGAGTACCACATCTTCGACAAGGAAGGTGAAGAAGTGAATTTCTAAATTCATTCTCCTCCCTTTTTTTTACTCAATATTTTTAGAAACGAAATTCAAATCCCAACATGGCGTTGGTAGAATTCAATTTTCTGACAACGTCTTGCACATTCAACGAATTTGTTAAGCCGAAGAAATTTGTGAAGTCTAAATTGAGACGAAGAGCCTTGGCAAGAGGATATGAAAATCCAAAGCCGGCAGCTAATCCGAAATCCATCTTTTCAGTTTTGGAAGTAAAATCTGTGTATGATCCGAAGAAGATTACTTCAGACTGAATCAGCGAAAAGCTTCGGTAGTTGTATGCTCCGTAGCCGCCACCAAATACTTTGAAGATTTGTTTTGTGCCAAACGATTTTTCCAGCATAGCGGAAAGCACAACATATTCCATTCGAAATAAAATGGGAGATTCTGATATCGTTGAACCCGTTTCGTCAGTCCAAGTAATTTTGTCCTGCATTCCTTGAATGAGCTGCTGTACCTGCACTCTGCTTGATACTCCCCTATCAAAACGTCGCTTGTATCCCAGTCCGTGAGTATACGTGACCGACGGTTTAAACAAATCCTGAACGAGGTCATTTCCTCTATAGAAACTATAATTGGGACCGGATAAAAAGTAAATGCTATTGGTAGTTGTGTCCTGACAACTTGCTTCAATGCAAGCTAAGAGCACTAAGCACGACAACGAAATTTTTAAGAGTTGCATGTATTGAGATTTAGTATTGGTTTTCTTTTCTATTTCACATAAGCCACAAAAAACTTTTCCTCCGATTGATTCAACGAAGTGATGCTTAGGTGATCGCTCACCAATGATGCACCTTTCGCCGTGCCATCCTTCATCAGAATCTTGATCGACTCGCTTTGTGAATTATATGCGCGATTGTCAACGCTCGTGCTTATCACAAAATAGGCGGCTTCATCGTGACTCATACGCAAACGCTCGGCAATGCGAGAGATGTGCTTTTCCACGACTTCCTTACTGACTGCCGATTTTTGCAACTCAATCTTGAATAAATCTCGGCGCACAATTTTCTTCGAAAGCAGTGACAACACCGCATCCGGATGGCTCTGCCAAACTTTCATCGCACCGGTAACATCGAAATCATCGAGTTCGGCATAAAACTCAAGAGCTTTGGGATCGTTCTTAAAATCATTTGCTGTGACAGCATTGTAGAGAAAATATTCCAATGCCGGCGAACAAAATAATTTTTCACCCTTGCTCGCCAGTTCGCGCGCACGGCGCAATGCGTTCACAAGCATGAACTCCGCGCTCAACACTGTCTTGTGGAAATACACCTGCCAATACATAAACCTTCTGGCGACAATAAATTTCTCAATGCTGTAAATTCCCTTTTCTTCCACCACCAATTCATCATTGTGTACATCCAGCATCTTCAGAATGCGCTCGCTTCCTACTTGTCCTTCAACCACACCGCTGAAAAAACTATCGCGTGCCAGGTAGTCCAGCCTATCCATGTCCAACTGACTGCTCACCAATTGATGCAAAAATTTCTTGTGATAGCGGTTGTTGAATATTTCAATGGCTCTCGACAATTGTCCATCAAACTCAATATTGAGCTGTTCCATCATCAGTGTTGAAATACGTTCATGGTGCATCTCATTGGCGATGGAATACTCCAGCGCATGGCTGAAAGGCCCGTGACCGATGTCGTGCAGCAACACCGCCGCGAGCAAGCTTAATTCTTCATCTGATGTGATTTCATTTCCCTTCAATCGAAGTTCGTCCACAGCGTTCTGCATCAAATGCATCGCACCGATGGCGTGTTGAAATCGATTGTGTAGTGCTCCAGGATAAACGAGATGAGAAAGCCCAAGCTGCGCAATTCTTCGCAACCTCTGAAACCACGGATGATCAATCAGTTCCAAAATAAACGGATGTCTGATGGAGATAAACCCGTACACCGGATCATTGATGATTTTGCGCTTTGCTTTCAAATGGAATAAAGAATATTATGAGTTGTCAAAAATATTCATCCATTCCTACTGTTACTCTTTATATTATTTCTCAATTCAGCTCATCGTAGCTTTGAGCACATATTTAGTTACCAATAAAACTCTTGTGAATGTCAAATGAACGAATTCTTTGGGCCGATGATGAAATCGACCTGCTCAAGCCTCATATTCTTTTCTTACAGCAAAAAGGTTACGAAGTTGTAACCGTCAACAACGGTGCTGACGCCATAGAAAACGTCCGCAAACAAGTTTTTGATATTGTTTTCCTCGATGAAAACATGCCGGGTATAACAGGACTCACCGCTCTCACTAAGATCAAAGAAATTGACCCTTCTCTTCCGGTGATCATGATTACCAAGAGTGAAGAAGAGCACATCATGGAAGATGCCATCGGTTCGAAGATCTCCGACTATCTCATCAAGCCGGTGAATCCTCATCAGATTCTTCTTTCACTGAAAAAACATTTGGACGAGAAGCGACTGGTGAGTGAAAAAACCACCAGCGATTACAGACAAGAATTCCGCGAAATATCCATGCGTCTCAGCGATAAAATGAACGCCGAAGAATGGGTGGAATTTTACAAGAAGCTCGTGCGCTGGAGCATGGAATTGTCCACCACGCAAGATGAAGGCATGTCGGAAATTTTCCGCACACAACGTATGGAAGCCAACGAACAGTTCTGCAAATTCATCAAGAACAATTATCTGTCTTGGTTGAAAAATCAAAATGACCCGCCTATTCTTTCGCACACATTGGTGAAAAATAAAATTGCTCCGATTTTGAAGGCGAGCACTGAAACAGTGTTTATGGTGGTGATCGACAATTTGCGCTTCGACCAGTGGCGCGTGATTCAACCCAAGCTAAAAGAATATTTCAGATCAGAATCTGAAGAACTTTTCTACGCCATATTACCCACTGCCACGCAATACGCGCGCAATGCCATCTTCGCGGGATTGATGCCAAGCGAGATTGAGAAGTTATTGCCAAACCTATGGCTGAACGAAGACGACGAGGGTGGAAAAAATATGCACGAGGAAGAATTGATGGCGTCGCAACTCAAGCGATTGGGCTTCGACATCAAGTGGAGTTACAACAAAATCACCAACCTCACTGCAGGAAAAAAACTGAACGATTCCTTTTCCAATTTGATGAACAACAAATTGAATGTAATCGTTTACAATTTCGTGGACATGCTGAGCCATGCGCGAACGGAGATGGAAGTGATCAAAGAACTGGCGGATGATGAACCTGCATACCTGAGTATCACTTCTTCGTGGTTTGATCACTCGCCATTGCTCGATATTCTCAAAAAAGTTTCGGAAAATAATTGCACGCTCATCATCACCACCGACCATGGCACGGTGCGCGTGGAGAATCCGGTGAAAGTGATTGGTGACAGAAATACGAATTCCAACTTGCGTTACAAGGCCGGAAAAAATCTGAACTACAACGCCAAGGAAGTTTTTGAAGTACGAAATCCTGCCGACGCATTTCTGCCAAAAACCAATGTGAGCACGTCATACATCTTCGCACAGAAGAATGACTTTTTTGTTTACCCCAACAACTACAACCAGTTCGTCAACCTCTATCAGAACACCTTCCAGCACGGTGGTATATCTATGGAAGAAGTGATGATACCTTTTTGTGTGATGCGGGCGAAGTAGGAATTTTGTTCTTGACTATCCAGAGTGGGAAATTTTTTAGGTCTTTCAATTTTTAGAATTGAAAAAAAAGCGTGCGACCATAATTCCCAGCAATTGTCAAATTCTTATTCGATTTAACGCGATCTGTATTGATGTAAGTATGAGAGCAGAACAAATTGCGTATTTGTCACTACTCGATTTGTCCTAAAAAATGAATACGTAGAAAATCATTTCCGCGCATTCTGAAATTCTTTCCATGGATTTCTGTGTGAAAGCACCGCGTGAAGCGCCCCACTTTCCTACGAATTCGAAAATAGTTTCATTCTTTTTATGGAATTTCAACCTTTACGTCATCTTTACATGTACAATGGCAAAAGCAAAAATCGAAACCCTTTAAAACAC
>JAYTMF010000050.1:0-4928 GCA_043728755.1 Flavobacteriales bacterium | reverse complement strand
CATTGGGCGCTGCCAATATTCCGCTCTACGAAATGGTTGGCGCACTCAGCTCTTTCGTGAACAACGGCGTTTATATCAAGCCAACTTTTATACTTAGAATTGAAGATAAGAACGGCACTGCTATCTATGAACCGGAGCCGGTGGTAGAGCAAGCGCTTGATCCCTGCGCTGCCTATGATATGCTTTCAATGATGAAAGCTGTCGTTGATGGTAGTTGCGGAAGTGGCACCGGTGTGCGTCTTCGCAATCCTGGAAAACCATATGGTGGCATTACATATCCTACAGCAGGAAAAACAGGCACCACTCAAAACAATACCGACGGATGGTTTATTGGTCTCACACCTGAACTGGTTACCGGTGTCTGGGTGGGAGCGCAAGATCCTACGGTGAGGTTCTCGAGTACTGCACTCGGACAAGGTGCCAATACGGGATTACCCATCTATGGCTACTTCATGAAGAAAGTATATGCCGATGCATCGCTCAATATTTCAACAACGGATTTTATACCGCCACCGGGATGCAAAAGAAATGTAGGAGCTGTACCAAGTGATTTTCTGGGTAGTGACGATTTTGACAGCCTCTTCGGTGAAGGTGATGGTGGAACAGATCTCACTCCTGCCAAATTAAAAGGTCTTCCTAAAGAGACAGATGAGTTTATTCCTGTAGATGCAGATTCAACTGAATTTAATAACTAAGAAAGTTTATCATGCCTATTTATAAAGTCGTAAAGAATGCTGAAGTTGCTTGCAATGATATCAGCGACGGAATGACCCTCATGCTTGGAGGCTTCGGCCTGTGCGGTATTCCGGAGAACTGTATTGCACAGCTCGTTTCAATGGGTGTCAAAAATTTGACGTGCATTTCAAACAATGCAGGCGTCGATGACTTCGGTCTTGGCCTGTTGCTGAAGAAAAAGCAAGTGAAGAAAATGATCTCTTCTTATGTAGGTGAAAATGCGGAATTCGAAAGGCAAATGTTGAGCGGTGAACTCGAAGTGGATCTCATTCCGCAAGGAACGCTTGCCTCCAGATGTATGGCCGCAGGTTATGGAATGCCGGCCATTTACACGCCTGCAGGTGTAGGCACTGAAGTGGCCATTGGCAAAGAGGTTCGAAATTTTGATGGCAAAGAGTATTTGATGGAGTACGCATTCAATGCTGACTTCGCCATTGTAAAAGCATGGAAGGGCGACACAAAGGGAAATTTGGTTTTTCGCGCTACATCAAGAAACTTCAATCCGCTCATGGCCATGGCCGGAAGAATTACAATCGCCGAAGTGGAGGAATTGGTGGAGCCCGGCGAACTCGATCCGGACCAAATTCATCTGCCTGGAATTTATGTTCACCGCATATTTCAAGGTGTGAATTATCAAAAGAGAATTGAACAAGTTACTGTCCGTAAAAGAGATTGAGGAAGTGTTCTGTTGTGCGTTAAAATGAATTTGAAAGATATGAGTCTCGATAAAATTGGAATAGCGAAGAGAATAGCGCAGGAGGTAAAGGATGGTATGTATGTCAATCTTGGAATTGGAATACCAACACTCGTAGCGAATTATTTGCCTACGGGTATCGAAGTTGAATTGCAATCTGAAAATGGTTTGTTGGGAATGGGTCCCTTTCCTTTTGAAGGCGAAGAGGACGCGGATCTGATCAATGCAGGTAAACAAACGATTACCACACTTCCCGGTTCTGTGTTCTTTGATAGCGCTATGAGCTTCGGAATGATACGGTCGCAGAAAGTGGATCTCACCATTCTCGGTGCAATGGAAGTAAGTGAAAACGGAGACATCGCCAATTGGAAAGTGCCGGGAAAAATGGTGAAGGGTATGGGCGGTGCTATGGATCTGGTCGCTTCAGCGAAAAATATTATTGTTGCAATGCAGCACTGTGACAAAGCAGGAAATTCGAAATTGCTTCCTTCATGCACACTTCCACTGACGGGTGTAAAATGTGTCAAGATGATCGTTAGCGATCTCGGTGTTTTTGATGTCAAGGATGGTGCGTTTCATCTCGTGGAATTGGCGCCGGACGTAACGGTGGAGGAAGTCATTGCTAAGACAGCCGGTAAATTGATAGTTCCTGATAGCATGAAAGAAATGTAAAATCCTTTGAGGGACAACTCTCTCCATTGTCAGTGCGTTCTTCTTTTTTAGCTGCTAGCGGTTTTGCTCTTTGATAAAATTGTTGTCCTCGTAAATTTCATTTGGAAGTACTGATCACGATCTATGCACTCTTTGAAATGCGGCTTATACCTTTGTGATTTATAAAACATGCCAATGTTTTAGAAATCACATAGGTATAATTTTGTGCTACAGTGAAGAGCAGCCTTGACAGGGCGATACAACTTTATCAGACAGCAAAAATGTGAAAATTGAAATTCAATCACAATACCCGCGAACCGGAAAACCAGTGAAAAGTTGGCTGCTTTGTGCATCCAATTTGTTCAGAAAACTTTTTTGCTATTCAGCATCCATAGCAAGTGTGGATTAAAAAATAAACATCGATCTCTATACAGATTTTCGAAAAGACAAGAAAATCAAGGCCAACGGCGACTCGTTGCCTCCTCCTCACGAACTTATCTCTACCGATACACTCTCCACTTGTCCGCCCATCGGCGCATTGAGTTTGGTCACTTTTACTTTGATTGAAATAGTTCGCAGCAATTCCTTTTTGATGGCTTCGCTAATTCTGTGAGCAACGTTTTCAATCAACTTTGATCGTATCGCCATTTCACGATAAACGATTTCTTTCACGGTGACATAGTCTACTGTTTGGCTCAAATCATCGTGAACTGCTGCAAGGGTAAAATCCAGTGTGATGTCCACATCTACGCGATACTCACCGCCGATGATCGCTTCTTCTTCCCAACAGCCATGATGAGCGTAAACCTGAATGTTGCTAATGCTGATTTTATTCATCTGCACAATTTTGACTTAGTCTTTTTTGGACTCTTTGGCCCATGAATCTTTTAGCGTGACTGTTCTGTTGAAAATGATTTTGTCGCTTGTGGAATCTTTGTCGGTCGTGAAATAGCCAAGACGAATAAACTGAAATTTATCGCCGGCTACCGCATTTTTCAAATCCGCTTCCGCATATGCTTTGTCAATCTCATGCAAACTATTTTCGTTGATATAAGATTTGAAATCACCTTCTTCCGCTGAAGGATTTTCAACTTTAAACAAGCGGTCGTAAAGATTTACCTGCACAGGAACCGCGTGTTGTGCGCACACAAAATGCATGGTTCCTTTTACGCTGATGCCACTGGTGTCTGAGCCGCTGCGGCTTTCTGGGAAGTACGTGCAATGAATTTCAGAAACATTTCCTGCAGCATCTTTTTTGTATGACTCGCATTTTATGATGAAGGCGCTTTTCAATCGTACCGTCAACCCTGGTCCCAGTCGAAAAAATTTCTTTGGTGGTTCTTCCATGAAATCTTCTCGCTCAATCCATAGTTCTCTGCTGAACGGTATCTCGCGAGATCCACCGCCACCCTCTATTTCCGGATTGTTTTCTCCATGAAGCATTTCTACTTTTCCTTCTTCGTAATTGTCGATGATCAATTTCACAGGATTGAGTACAACCATTCTTCGTGTTGCGGTTTTATTTAATTCTTCGCGTATGCAAAACTCCAGCAATCCGACATCGATCACATTTTCTCTGCGTGCAATTCCTGTGAGATCGCAAAAGTGACGAATGCTCTCGGCTGTGTATCCTCTGCGGCGCAGTCCGCTCACCGTGGGCATGCGTGGGTCATCCCAACCCTTCACGTGTTTCTCATTCACGAGTTGCATCAACTTGCGTTTGCTCATCACTGTGTAGTTGAGATTCCTGCGCGCAAATTCGTATTGTTGACTTGGAAAAATTTTAAGCTTTTCTATGAACCAATTGTAAAGTGGTTTGTGAACTTCAAATTCCAAGGTGCAAATGGAATGCGTGATCTCTTCGATGGAATCACTTTGTCCATGCGCAAAATCATACATCGGATAAATGCACCAGTCATTGCCGGTTCTGTGGTGATGCGCGTGTTTAATGCGATACATCAACGGATCGCGCAAATGCATATTCGGCGATGACAAATCAATTTTTGCGCGCAATGTTTTCGTACCGTCTTTGAATTCTCCGCCTCGCATTCGTGCAAAAAGATCAAGATTTTCTTCAACGCTTCTATCGCGGAAGGGTGAAGGTTTGCCGACTTCTGTTGGCGTGCCTTTCAATGTTGCTATTTCTGCTGCCGATAAATCATCCACATACGCCAACCCTTGTTGGATCAACGTCACGGCGAATGCATACATTTTTTCGAAATAGTCACTGGCGTAAAATTCGCCGGCCCATTCGAAGCCCAGCCACTTAATATCGTGCTTGATACTGTCAACATACTCCGTGTCTTCGGTCACAGGATTAGTATCATCAAAACGCAGATTGGTTTTTCCGCCAAATTTTTTTGCAATGCCGAAATTCAGACAAATGGCAGTCGCATGGCCAATGTGAAGATATCCATTTGGCTCGGGTGGGAATCGCGTCAATACACGACCGCCATGTTGTCCGTTCTTAATGTCTGCTGCTATGATGTCTTCCAGAAAATTCGGTGCTCTTTCTATTTCCATTCTGATTCGTTGATTATTTATTGATGAATACCAGTGCTGATTCAATGCGCTCAATACATATTGATTTTCCCAGAAGCGACATCATGCCCAGAAGATCTACACCTCCTGCCTGGCCGCTGATGAGAACACGCAGTAGTTGCAAAACTTCGCCCGGTTTGAATTGATGATCGGCCGCAACTTCTTTGAAGGATACATCAATATTTGCTTCACTGAAGTCCTCCACGGTTTTCAGTTTTTGAGCAAAAGCAGTGAAAAATGAACCACAGCCTTCTTTCCACTTTTTATCTATCACTTGTTGGTCATAGTGCGTTGGTGTAATGAAAAG
>JAYTMF010000049.1:0-6623 GCA_043728755.1 Flavobacteriales bacterium | reverse complement strand
TTGTTTTCCTGCGTCACTTCACCGGTTTGCAGAGTCACCAGTTTTTCTCCAACCTTTCTTAAATAATATGTCGGCGACTTCGGCAAGCCTTTCGTTGGCGGTGAATATTCCAACACCGAGTCGCCATAACATTTGAAAAGTTGAATGCCGGAAAAAGTAGTCACCCACATAGTGTCGGCATCATCGAAGAAAAAAGGTCCTGCAAGTTTATCCTTCAGTTTTGCGCTTATTTTTTCATTCCCATTATAGCTGTGAATGCTATCGCCTTCCAAAAAACAATACGCACCATTGTTGCACATAAACCATACTCTGCCCTTGCGGTCTTCATTAATGAGCAACACGTTGTTCGTCGGAAGACCATCCTTCATGGTATAGGTATTGAAGTCGTAGCCATTGAACACTGATGCACCGCGATCGGTGATGGTCCAGATATATCCCCTGCTATCCTCCATCAGGCCTTGCACCTGAGTACTCGGCAAACCATTGGAAGTAGTAAAGTGTTGAAAAGAGCATGACTTTCGAATCTGCGCGTTTGTCGTCGCAAAGCATAAAAAGAGAAACAACAAACATGGCTGAGATTTCATACCGATCTATGGCTTGATAAAGCGTTGCTTGATACTCTCCAAAAATAACGGAAGCCTTCTCTTTGCGATTTGAAGTTTCGAACCGTCGAATAATTCAGCCACGCCGCCATCATCTCGCAAATATCCCTTGAGAAAAAGCATATTGATGATGTGTGAATTATGAATGCGTACAAACAATTTTTCATCGAGAAAATCTTCAAAGTGCTTCATGGGTTTGCTCACCAAAACCTTATCACCATTTCGAAGAAATATGGTTGTGTAGTTGCTGTCACTTTCAAGACGAACAATGTCTGTCATGTTCTCAAAACGATACCCTGCATGATCAGGAATGGCTATGCGTTGCGGAGCCTCCTCGTGGGAAGTCTGGATCATCAGCTTGAGGGCGTCGTTATATCCCTTTTCAAATCCGGGATTCTCATTTTTCAGTTTATAAAGTTGCTCCAATTTTTGCGCGGCATTTTGCAATTCGCGAATGCTCACGGGCTTCAATATGTAATCAATAGCACTCGCCTTGATGGCCTTCAGTGCATATTTTTCATATGCCGTTACAAACACGACCATTGGCTTAGGTTCCTCAAGTCGGCTCAACAAAGTGAAGCCATCAATATCGCTCATGTGGACATCCAGAAAGATAGCGTCAGGCTTCATCTCCTTCACTTGATGAATGCCATCCATTCCGGAAATAGCGCTACCAACAACTTGTAGCTCGGGGCAATATTTCCCCACCAGATTTAGCAAGTTTTCCCTTGCATTTTTTTCATCATCTATGATAAGGCACTGAACCATTTTCGAGGTGAAAAAGAATTGTCGATTTCAGACAAATTACGATGATCGCAAGTGGCGATGTTCCGCTTTATTGAGAATTCGGGCGTGAATTGTGAGAATTCGTATTCATCTTATCGAAACAAATATAGAAAACAGCATACTTCCACACGAGTTACAAAAACATGTATCCAATTCTTGCATTTCGAGGCATAAAAGCTGTGTGTTTCTATAATCCCAAATCAACCGATAGAAAATTCACATTCATTTTTGTGCGATGGAATTGAATTTTCTAGCGCTTAGATTCGAGAATCCCGCACGCATCGCAACAAAATGGTTCTAATGCGTAATGCGGGATAATGATGGA
Source organism: Flavobacteriales bacterium (assembly GCA_043728755.1). Classification (GTDB taxonomy): domain Bacteria; phylum Bacteroidota; class Bacteroidia; order Flavobacteriales_D; family Sanyastnellaceae; genus JAIBBG01. Next base: position 4,910 of record JAYTMF010000049.1, on the reverse strand, counting down.
TTTCAATGCTCAAAGTCCAAAAACCACCTCGTACATTCGCGGCCGCAATGCAAAACACAGACGACAAACTCAAAAAGATCATCTCCCATTGTAAGGAGTATGGTTATGTATTTCCATCTAGTGAAATCTATGATGGACTGAGCGCCACTTACGACTATGGCCAGTACGGTTCCGAATTGAAAAACAACATCAAGGAATACTGGTGGAAGGCGATGACGCGCTTGCACGAAAACATCGTGGGAATTGACGCTGCCATCTTTATGCATCCTACCACTTGGAAAGCGAGTGGTCACGTGGATGCTTTTAACGATCCATTGATCGACAACAAGGATTCTAAAAAGCGCTATCGTGCAGATGTACTTCTCGAAGACTATATCAAGAAGATCGAAGCAAAGACAGACAAGGAAGTTGAGAAGGCGAAGAACAAATTCGGTGATGCCTTCAACGAAGAGCAATTCCGCGCAACGAATCCCAACGTGCTTCGCAACGCTGAAAAAATAAACGCGGTAGAGTCGCGCATCAAAATAGCGCTGGAGTCCTCAGATCTCGTGGAGTTGAAACAGATCATCGAAGATCTTGAGATCGCAGATCCGGAAACAGGCTCGCGCAACTGGACGGATGTTCGTCAATTCAATCTGATGTTTTCCACTGAAATCGGTAGTGTGGCCGGAGATGCGGCAACAATCTATCTGCGTCCGGAAACGGCGCAGGGAATCTTCGTGAATTTTCTCAACGTACAGAAAAGTGGCCGGATGAAAATTCCATTTGGTATTGCGCAAATTGGAAAAGCATTTCGCAATGAAATCATCGCGCGTCAATTCATTTTCCGAATGCGAGAGTTTGAACAAATGGAGATGCAATTCTTCATCAAGCCGGGCACAGATGGTGAGTGGTATGAGTACTGGAAAAACGCACGCATTAAGTGGCACAATGCTTTGGGAATGGGAACGGAGAACTATAAATTCCACGATCACCTCAAGCTTGCGCATTATGCCAATGCAGCTTGTGATATTGAATTCAATTTCCCGATGGGTTTCAAAGAACTCGAAGGTGTGCACTCACGCACCGATTTCGATCTTGCTAATCATGAAAAATTCTCAGGAAAAAAACTGCGTTATTTCGATACAGAGAGCAACGAGAGTTATGTGCCGTATGTGATTGAAACTTCGATCGGATTGGATAGAATGTTCCTTGCAACTCTCACCTATTCTTACTTCGAAGAAAAGTTAGAAGACGGATCAGAGCGTATTGTATTGCGCATACCACCGGCACTTGCTCCTGTGAAAGTGGCGGTACTTCCGTTGCTCAACAAAGATGGATTGCCGGAGAAAGCGAGAGAGATCGTTGACAAACTCAAACTCGATTTCAACTTGCAGTACGACGCGAAAGATGCTATTGGCCGACGCTACAGAAGACAAGACGCCATTGGAACCCCCTATTGCATAACAATAGATCACGACACATTGAACGACAACTGTGTTACGATTCGCGAGCGCGATTCAATGAAACAAGAGCGTGTGAGTATTGAAAAAGTAAGAGAAATTGTAGCAGAAAAAGTAAGCATGAATCGACTACTCGAGAAACTCGTTTAGCTGGTTCAATATGCCGCAGAGTCACAAAAAATCAGGGCTTGCGCGACAAATTATTCTTTCATTCGAATAAAAAAATCTGATCGTACTCCGTTTTTTACAAAACGTATTTGCTGCGATTGAGTACCCTCAGACAGTTTAACAAAATAAACACCGTTGCTTAAGTGCGTAGCATCAATCTCGTAATTCATGACCCCGGCGGTATTGAGGATAGACAGACAGACCATTGTTTTTCCTGATGCGTCCAAAACCACGATGCTCAATTTATACCGATTGGAAAAGTGTAATAGTCCAATCTTTGTTTCGCCGGATTGAACTAAACACTTGTATCCATCGGCATTTACCACTGTATGATTTCTCCAACATTGGCCTGTTTTATAAATCACATTGGTATAACAATTCACTGCAAAAAAAACCACCGGGAAACTTCCGATGGTTTTATTTTTTCTCTATGGTAGAATCAATTCCCCACTTCGCTGATAAACTTCAATCGCATCAATCTCAAAGGCTCTTCTTCGTAGTCGCCATCAAAATATGCTTCAGCGGTGCGGATATCATCCGTATCTGACTGCATGAAATACTCCATGATTTCTTCTTGCTGATCATCGTCGAGTTCGTCGCTGATGAAGTATTGAATATTCAATTTCGTTCCCGAAGCAACAATGGTTTCAAGATCATTGAGTAATTCCGTCATACTCCGGCCGAGACCTTTAGCAATTTCAGGAAGTGAAATTCGCTTGTCAATATTCTGGATAATCTGAACTTTTTGAACGCTCTTATTTGCGGCCGATTTCACGACGAAATCGATAGGGCGTTCTATTTCATTTTCTACAACATATTGTGCTATAAGATCGATAAATGGCTGACCGAATTTTTGTGCTTTGCCTTTACCTACACCACCGATCTGTGCAATTTCATCCAGTGTGATTGGATATTGAGTGCACATCTCTTCCATGGCTGGATCTTGTACAACAACATAAGGCGGAATCTTTTTTTCTCTTGCGATACGTCCACGCAAATCCTTCAATAAATTGAAAAGGTTTTCGTCTACTGCACCACCACCTTGTTTTGGAATGATCAAGTCCATATCATCGGTTTCACCGATTTCAATTTCCTTCACTATTTCAAATGCCTGTGGCTTATCCATGAAAGCGCGACCTACCTCAGTAATTTTCAAGGTGCCATACGTTTCAATTTCCTTCATCACCAATCCACGCACATACATCTGTCGAACGATGGCGTTCCAGAATTTCTCATCATGATCTTTTCCTTCGGCAAAATATTTACTCAAGTTGCCTTTATATGTTGTGACTTCAGAAGTCTTTATACCTGCAATCACCTTGCATATAAACCCTGCCTTATGGAGTTGGTTGAATTCATCGATACATCCGAGAATCATCGACACCATTTCGCTTCCGTCAAATTTCTCTTTTGGCTTACGCGAGTTGTCGTCCATTCCGGCGCCTTCGCCATTGATCGGATCCCACTCTTCGCCGAAATAGTGCAACAAATATTGTCGACGACTCATAGAAGTTTCAGCGTAGGCAATTACTTCCTGAAGAAGGAGCATTCCGATTTCCTGCTCAGCCACTGGCTTTCCTTGTAGGAATTTTTCTAATTTCTCAATGTCCTTTGGAGAATAGAAAGCGATACAAACACCTTCTCCACCGTCACGACCGGCGCGGCCGGTTTCCTGATAATAGCTCTCAAGACTCTTTGGAATATCGTGATGAATAACAAAGCGCACATCCGGCTTGTCGATACCCATTCCGAAAGCAATGGTGGCGCAGATCACATCAACATCCTGCATCAGAAATCTGTCCTGCACTTTGCTGCGGTGTCCACCATCCATACCAGCATGGTATGGCAATGCTTTGATGCCATTCACCTGCAGCAGCTCAGCCATCTCCTCTGTCTTCCTTCTGCTGAGGCAATAAATGATGCCACTCTTACCACTATTCGCTTTGATGTATTGAATAATCTGTTTGCCGATGTTGACCTTCGCTCTTATTTCATAGTATAAATTGCCACGATTGAATGAAGCTTTGAAAAGTCTCGCGTCGAGCATCCCTAGATTCTTCTGTATGTCTTGCTGCACTTTTGGCGTAGCCGTCGCTGTCAAAGCCATGATGGGACAATCAGCAATTTGTTCGATGATTGGACGCAGTCTTCTGTATTCCGGACGGAAGTCGTGACCCCATTCGGAAATACAATGTGCTTCATCAATGGCAACAAACGAAATTTTCACGCCGCGGAAGAATTCAACGTTTTCATCTTTGTTGAGCGACTCGGGCGCAACATAAAGAATCTTGCATCGACCTTCTGTGATGTCTGACTTCACCTGCGTGATCTCCGTTTTATTCAGAGAAGAGTTGATGAAGTGGGCAATACCATCTTGCTCGCTGAATCCGCGCATAGCATCTACCTGATTTTTCATCAGTGCGATAAGCGGGGATACAACGATGGCAGTTCCTTCCAACATTAAAGCGGGAAGCTGATAACAAAGTGATTTACCACCGCCAGTTGGCATGATAACAAATGTGTCTTTACCCTCAAGAACTGAATTGATTACACCTTCCTGGAGACCTTTGAACTTACTGAAGCCGAAAAAATGCTTCAATGCTTCTTTCGGTGGAAGCTCTACAATAGTTTGCATTTAAATATTATTTGGTAACGTTCCTAAAATTAGGTAAAAATCTATCCTTATACCAAAACGTTTTAAGTGTTATTTGAAATCACTGTTTTTTGTGGCCATTGCCTTTTCAAAAAACGGAATGCGAATATAACGCCTCATTCATGTTTAAAAAAATCTTTTTCAGCTTGCGTGATAATGCTCATAAAAACCTTGCTGGACGGCCTTTTAAAGCAGTTGCAACAATAAAAACGCATTTGCGAATTGTTACTGCAGCAAAATCATTTGCATTATACACAGGTAATTCAACCTTGTTGATATGCATCTTTGCATGCATCATCAGAAGACATTTGGTAAAAAAAAACAACATAAAAGAGTCTGCGAAAAGAACATTGAAGCTCGAAGCACAGGCCGTTGCCGGTTTGGTGAAGTTGATTGATGCTCATTTCGAAAAGTTGATTCTGGAAATTCTCAGAGCAAAGGGAAGAATTGTAGTCACAGGCATTGGCAAGAGCGGCAACATTGCACAGAAACTGGTGGCAACATTTATCAGCACGGGCCAACCTGCTGTTTTCATGCATGCTGCAGATGCCATTCACGGAGATCTTGGCACGGTGCAGAAAGAGGACATGGTGCTGTGCATTTCCAAAAGTGGTGATTCACCGGAAATCAAAGTATTGGTGCCGCTC
>JAYTMF010000048.1:0-2988 GCA_043728755.1 Flavobacteriales bacterium | reverse complement strand
ATGGACATGCAAATGCCGGAAATGGATGGCCTTGTAGCTACAAGCGAAATCAGGTCGAGCCTCGTACACCAACCGTATATCGTGGCGATCACTGCCAATACTTTCGAAGAAGACAAACGACTTTGCATGGATGCCGGTATGAATGATTTTCTTGCAAAACCTTTTGAAGTGAGTCAACTCAAGGCCACTATCTTGAAGTGGTTGCAAATCTCTGGTCGCGATATGGATTCTGCTGCGTAATCTTCTTTTTGAGCCAACTTTTAGCTTTAAATCAGTCTATATCATATAGGTTGCATACATTTGTATTCCCCTGATATGATATCTCGCAATAAGCTTAGACTAAGACTAAACATTCTCTTCGCAGGGATGGCAGTTGTTGTTTTGGTTGCAACGTCACTTGTATTTTATTCTTTGCAGGTGCAGTCTTCTTATACGGCGAAGGTGAGTCTTGCATCGAGACAAAAGGCCATTGCCGAAGAACTTACCCGGAAGGTGGTCATGATGAGGGCGAAATCACTTACTTCCGCTAATCTCACTTTAGATGTGCAGGATCTGAAGACTGTTCTTGGTAAATGGGAAAATGCACAGAAGGCATTACTCAACGGAAGCGACTACTACGGAACAAAAATGGCCAATTCCAATGATGTTCAGGCAATGTTGCAGCAGATATCTCCCGCCTTCGTTATTGGTAGAGATCAATTAGAAGTGTTTAGTAATAATCCGGCAAAATTTGACGCAGCACAGTTGGATTTTACTATCGCAAATATGACTGTCTTCGTTGAAGGTATGAACAATATTACCGGCCGTTATTTATGGGAGAGCGAACTGTATCGCAAAATGATCAATGGTGTTTTCTGGATTATTTGCGGGATTGTGTTGATCATGCTTGTCGCCGGCGCATGGTATGTTATCAAACCAATCAGATTGAGTTTTGAAAAAGTGCAGGATGAATTGGACGACATGTTCGGTGAATTGGACACGGCTGAAAAAACGAAATCAGAATTTCTTGCGAACATGAGCCATGAAATTCGCACTCCTTTAAATGGAGTCATAGGAATGTCCGAACTTCTTTCCCAAACCAAGCTAGATCCTGAGCAGAGAAATTACATACGCAATATTCATAGCAGCGCGAATAATTTGCTTGAAGTACTCAACAATGTGTTGGATGTCTCCAAAATCCAAACAGGGAAACTTGAGATGCACAAAGAACGATTCGTTCTTTCCGATTGCATTGATCAGGTAATCGATCTTATGAAGCCGCTTACACATGCGAAAAAGCTTGAGTTGATGAGCGAACTTTCCCCTGAGGTTCCTTTGGAAATTATACTGGATGAAACAAGACTAAGACAAGTGCTTGTAAATCTTGTCAGCAACGCCATCAAGTTTACGGAGAACGGAGAAGTGTCCGTCCATGTTGAACTCATTAATAAGGAGAGTGAGTTTGTTCAATTGAAATTTTCGGTCCGAGATACGGGAATCGGAATTGACCCGTCTTTAGCTGATAAACTTTTTCAATCTTTCTATCAGGTTGATTCATCCATCAATAAGAAATACGGTGGATCAGGTCTGGGACTGGCCATTTGCAAAAATCTTGTTCAGGAAATGGGTGGCAGGATATGGATGGAAAGTAAACCGGGTTCAGGTTCCACTTTCTCCTTCACTATTGTTGCAGAAACTTCTGGCTCCACACAAAATTCCAAGATCGAATCACTGAATGGTTTACGCGCATTGGTAGTAGATGATAACAAGACCAATCTGAAAATTCTTGTGAAGTTGCTTTCTACGTGGGGTGTTCAAGCCACTCCTTTCAACAGCCCTGAATTGGTAACGGAAATTTTGTCTAATCTGCATAAGTTCGATTTTGTGATCATGGACATGCAAATGCCGGAAATGGATGGAAGAGAGCTCACTGAGAAAATCAGATCAAAACACACATCCAAAGAATTGCCGATTATTGTGCTGTCTTCCGTGGGCGAACACCTGATGTCGGACAAAGAGAATTTCTACAATGCTTATTTGACAAAACCCGTTCGTCAGTCGCGTCTCCTCGATACAATTATTGAAGTACTTCAGCTGAGCCCCGTTCAACGTGCCAAGCAGAAAATGATGACGGGTAACTACGAAATATCAAACCCCAAAAGCAATATCAAGATTTTGGTGGCTCATGATAATGAATTGTCTCGGGCCGTTACTTTGAAAACGCTCCAACTTCTTGGTCATAAGTATGACACTGTAAGCACCGGTAAAGAGGTACTCGAAAAGTCTAAACGCGATGATTATGATCTCATCATCATGGATGTGAAAATGTCGGAAATGGATGGTTTGGAAACCACCAGACAACTTAAAAAACGGATAGGTCGAAATGCTATGCCTGTTATTTTCGGAATTACCGAAAACGAAGTGCAGGATAAACAGCAATGCTTACAAGCTGGAATGGATGATCTTGTAGAGAAACCAATGAGACCTGAAGTGTTACAGGAGAAAATTCATTACTGGCTTGAATCCGAGTGATCACTTCTTTCTGTGAAGCCATCGCCTTCGAGTATTATCTGATGCCGTTCTTCTCTAGCCACATTGTATAAGCTCTCCTGTAAACGTTATGTTGATCCAGCGTGGATGAAAAATTGTGATAGCCGCTACCTCCCGGTTGAGCACACATATATAGGTAGTTGTTTTTATCACTGTCTAAGACCGCGTCCGTATAGATGTCTTCGACAAAATCGATAGGCCCGGGAGGAAGTCCGGTATGCAGATATGTATTGTATGGAGTGTCGGTGCGTAGGTCATTCAAATACACGCGCTGTGAATGTGTCTTCCTTCCAAAGACCGCAGTTGGATCTGATTGTAAGGCCATCCCAATTCTTAATCTGTTTAGATACAACCCCGCAATTTTCGTCGCCTCTTCTTTTTTGGCTGTCTCTGCTTTGACTATTGAACCAAGGATGATGACTTGTGTGGGAGTTAATCCAATGGATGCGGCTTGCTCTT
>JAYTMF010000047.1:0-3967 GCA_043728755.1 Flavobacteriales bacterium | reverse complement strand
TATGCTGCTAGATCATCAGCCCACAAAAACCCTTTGCCACGCAAAGCAATTTCCGCAGGAAAAAAACGAAACATCGCATAAAGAATAGGCATTTGCAATACCACAGGAATACATCCCGCAAAAGGATTTACACCGGTTTGCCGATACAATGCCATCGTAGCTTGTTGCTTGCCAACAGCATCTTTTCCATCAAACTTCTTATTGATTTCGTCGATCTCCGGTTTGAGTACTCGCATTTTCGCGCTGCTCAAAAAGTTTTTCCATGTAATAGGAAACAACACTGATTTGATCACCAGTGTAACAATCAAAATGATCAATCCCCAGCTACCAATGAAGGACGAAAAAAACCAGAACAACGGACGGATACAATACATGTTTACTGTCCCGATAATACTCCAACCGTAGTCTATAATTTTGTCAAATTCCGTAATTTCTAATTTCTTTAATTCTTTGTAATCGTTGGGTCCGAAATAGAACGATATGTCTGTTGATGCGGATGCTCCCGGCTGAATCGGCAACAACAAATTCGCCCAATAATATTTTGTGTGAACTGAATCAAGTCCGACATTGATCTGCAGATTCGATCCGACACCAAAACCGTCCTTTGAAATGACGGCAGCAGAAAAATAATCCTGCTTGAAGGACATCCAATTCAATTTCTTCTCGGTAACGTATGCATCGCCATTGGACTCGCTGAGGTAGTCGCGATCTTCCTCCATTTCGCGGTAATACACCGAAGACCTTGCACGTTCCGCTGCAATGCCTTTCTCGTTGCTAAGACCCGCAGCAAACCATTCCAGATTGATCGGTTTGGATGCGAGTTCAAGATCATCACCCATACCCACAATATTGACTTTCATGTCAAGGCTATAACTGCCTGGTTGCAATGAATAAATCAATTCAAAATACTTCGATGGATCAGTTGAATTCAATCGCATCACAAGCTGCTGCGCAGATCCTTTGGCATCAACACTTTCTGCACTTGGTGTGAAATAAAATTCATCGCCCTTGAATGATCCTTTTCCATATAGATTCAGAATCAATTTCATTTTCGAAAGGCTGTCACTCCATAGTCTGATATTCTCTTTCGTTTGGTATGACTTATAACCATCCTGAAGCTCAGCCATGGCGATCATGCCACCTTTGGTGTTCAAGGTGACTTTGATCTTGTCATTTTCGAAGACCACATCCTTTGCATCACCAACAGAAGAAGGAGCGAGAATACCGTACTTATCTCCGGCTATAGCCAGATTCACTGCCTGATTATTGGCAACAGGAACTTGCGGGGCAGCCTCAGGTGTAAGACTTTGCGGCTCGGCAACCAAGGACTTGGGATTCATTGCTTCAACAAGCGCCAAACTATCCAGTTTGGACTGTTCTGCGATGGCCAATTCCTTTTGCAGATTGGTCTGATACCACGAAAAACCGATGAGGAGGAGTAACATCAGCAAGAAGCCGATGATGGTGTTTTTGTCAAATTTCATTTCTACTTAAAAAAAGGCGCGCAAAAGTCGTGATTTGTGAGTGGAAATCGCGAATAATCTGCGGAGTTTCACGCAGATTTAGCTGACTGCCACAAATTAGAAATACGTGCTCAGTCACATAACTCATTGAAGCATAAAAGATAAGACGCCATATTTCCTTTGAGCGGCATTGAGAAATATGCTGCATTGGATTTCACAAACAATGGCATCGATTGTGTCCGTTCTGAAACTCCTTCCCTGAAATTCCGTGTGAAACATTGCACATTCACCATTTTTGCAACGTGCCGAAAATTTTTGTCTTATTGCTTCTTCTCATTACGCTGTTCATACTCGAACTGGCGTTCGGCTCTGTGCACATAGAAAAAATGAGCACACTTACTATTCTTTTTGGAGCGACCGCCCATGAAGAAGCGCATCGCATCATTATCCTCGAATCTCGCCTCCCACGGGCTATCACAGCCATCCTCGGCGGTAGCGGACTTGCGCTGAGTGGTCTTTTGATGCAAACTCTTTTTCGCAATCCGTTAGCCGGACCTTCGGTTCTTGGCATCAGTTCCGGTGCGTCGCTTGGAGTTGCTTTGCTGGTGCTCGCAGCAGGAGGAACGATGAGTGCCACCGGTGCAATCGCTTTGACTGCCGCTTCAGCTCTTGCAGGAGCGTTGCTTGTTTTATTCATCGTGATGGCTGTTGCCGAGCGATTGTCCGACAATACTGCGCTACTCATCTTCGGTATCATGCTTAGCTTTTTTACCGGAGCAATCGTCGATGCCCTGCAATTCAAATCATCCAACGAATCGCTGCGCAGCTTCATCAACTGGGGTATGGGAAGTTTTGCCGAAACAACGATCGCTGAAATAATGATCGTAACCGCAGCTGTATTCGCCGGAATCATCATCACCGTTTTCATTCTCCCACGTTTGAATCTTTTACTACTTGGTGAGGACTATGCGCAAAGCATGGGCGTAAATGTTCGGACGACAAGACTGTTGATCATCCTTGCCACAGGAGTTCTTGCGGGAATCATCACTGCGTTCTGCGGACCCGTTTCATTCATTGGTCTGGCCGTGCCGCACCTTGTGCGCACTTGGCTGAGAAGTTCAAATCACCCAAAACTATTTGTGCCTGTTTTGCTCACAGGTGCTGTAATCGGACTCATGTGTGATTTGCTGGCACGCATCTTTGAACTTCCACTCAACACCATCGCTTCCGCTTTGGGGGCGCCTGTTGTGGTATTCATCATTTTGCGTGGATCCAAATCCAGAGCTATCATTTGAAATGAGTAAGCCATTGATGCAAATAGAAAATCTGTCGATTGGATACAAGGGAAACGCGGTCTGCGAAAACTTCTCTTTGAGCATTAATCAGGGAGAAATGATCGGACTCAAAGGAAGGAACGGTCGAGGCAAAACAACTTTACTAAAAACCATTTGCGGTTTGATTCCACCCATAAAAGGATGTGTAATCTTCAATGGAATGAATATTCATTCCATGTCAGCTATTGAACGAGCGAAGTGTATCAGTATAGTTCTTACGCAACGTGTCCTATTGCAAGGCATTACAGTTCGTTCACTTGTCGAAATGGGACGATATCCGAATCTCGGCAGATTTCACTTCGAAGATAAAATGGATGAACCTTTCATTGACAATTGTCTATTCAAACTTGGCATTACACATCTCGCAGCAAAACCACTTGCTGAAATCTCCGATGGCGAATTACAAAAAGCCATGATTGCCCGCGCACTGGCACAGCAAACACCAATCATTTTGATGGATGAGCCCACAGCTTTTCTCGACTACGTTGCCAAAGCGGAACTATTCGAGTTACTGTCATCGCTAGTTTCGAATGAAGGCATCAGTGTTCTTTTTTCAAGTCATGATATTGAGGGGATGCAACGTGTTGCAACACGTGTCGTCGAGTTGTAATAAACTCTACACTTTTGCAATGTAATTTTCATCACGACCCGTCCGACTCATAGCCTACTACTGCTCTATTTCAAATTAATCCTACTCTTTCATTCTAATACTGATTGGTCTAGTGTAATAGTCCAATCTTTGCTTCGCCAGATTGAACTAAACACTTGTATCCATCGGCATTTACCACTGTATGATTTCTAAAACATTGGCATGTGCTATAAATCACATTGGTATTATACCGATTGGACAATTGTAATAGTCCAATCTTTGCTTCGCCAGATTGAACTAAACATTTGCAGCCATCGGCATTTACCACTGTATGATTTCTAAAACATCAGCATGTTTTAGAAATCACATTGGTATAACGTGCGGATTCGCGTTCAAGTCTGCGACTGCTGCGGATGCCTTTGAGGTATCCCTAAAAATAGAGTTTGAGAAAAATACTTGATTCATAGGCCGGACGGCCTTCCTTTTTCAAGTCTGATAAAATGAAGCCGAGTTTCTTCCAATGAAGATGCTCAACAAAGTCGTCAATCAGCCGCACAGGATTCGTCGGCTAAAATCCAATC
>JAYTMF010000046.1:0-1488 GCA_043728755.1 Flavobacteriales bacterium | reverse complement strand
TAAAATATTATTGGTTACAACTTCCTTGATCCACATCGAAGGTGGTGAGTAACGGTTTTGCATCACACAGAAAACATGTCGTGATACCTGAAGCGCCTTGAAAATAATTTTTTCACAATCAGACACAGTCAGGGCCATCGGCTTTTCAATGACTACATGTTTTTTATTGCCTAATGCTTTGAGTGTATGTTCCGCATGAAGTCCGTTTGGAGTGCAGACTGATAAAACATCGAAATCCATTCCTGAATTCAGGAGTTCATTCAAGGAAGAGAAGAAAGGAATATCTTTCTCAGCCAAACCAAGTTCTGATTTTGGTTTTACATCGCACATTGCAACCAACTCCGCCTCAGGATTACGACTAATCATTTCTGCATGTCGTTTACCGATGTGTCCGCTCCCGCTGATTGCGAATTTTATTTTCCTTTCTTCAGACATTATTTAATGCGCTTTACTTTATTGCCTTCGAGTTTATATTCCTGTTTACTTTCCGGGCAAACTCCAATTCCACCTGCATCAAATTTCAAACGATGACCATATTCACTCATCCATCCGATCTGTTTGGAAGGATTTCCTACAACCAAAGCATATGGAGGAATATCTTTTGTTACAACCGATCCGGCACCGATAAAAGCATATTCGCCGATACTGTTTCCGCATACAACCGTGGCATTTGCACCAATAGTAGCACCTTTGCCAACGTTTGTGCGCAGGTATTGATTTTTTCTGATGATTGCACTTCGTGGATTGTTCACATTTGTAAAAACCATCGATGGTCCAAGGAAGACATCGTCTTCACAAACTACGCCTGTATAGATTGAAACATTATTCTGAATCTTGACATTCTTTCCGAGTTTTACTTCGGGTGAGACAACTACATTCTGTCCGAGGCTGCAATCCGGGCCGATCTCACAGTTATTCATTATGTGACAAAAGTGCCAGATCTTTGTGCCTTTTCCAATAATGGCTCCATCGTCAATTACAGCCGTATCATGTGCGAAATATTCTTTTTCCATTTTTATGCAAACCTGTGAGCGGAATTATAAAGTTCTTCCTTTGAAAGACTTTTAAAATAATCATATGTTTTCTTCAATCCTTCAGCTCGTCCAATCTTTGGTTCCCAGTTTAATATTTTTCTTGCCCTGCTGATATCCGGTTGTCTTTGTTTGGGATCGTCCTGAGGTAAAGGATGTGTTATTATTTTTTGTTTGGTTCCCGTCAGCTTGATTATTTCTTCAGCAAATTCAACTATGCTGATCTCATCCGGATTTCCGATGTTGACCGGCATGTGATAATCACTAAGCAGTAGTCTGAAGATGCCTTCAATAAGATCATCGACATAACAAAAAGAACGGGTCTGACTTCCGTTTCCGAAAACAGTAAGGTCCTCCCCGCGCAATGCCTGTCCGATGAATGCGGGCAAAACCCTTCCGTCGTTTAATCGCATGCGTGGTCCATACGTATTAAAAATTCTGACGATGCGTGTTTCCA
>JAYTMF010000045.1:0-2486 GCA_043728755.1 Flavobacteriales bacterium | reverse complement strand
TCTTTTCTTTGAGAAGATGCGCTTCTTCGAACTCATATTTTCCAGCGTGTTCGTTTAGCAGTAACCTCAATTCTTTGATCAGATCAGAATAATTTCCCTTTAGGATTTTGCGTATGCTTTCGACGTTTGCGTCATAATCTTCCTGCGATTGTTTTGCTTCACATGGGCCGAGGCAGTTTCCGAGATGATATTCAAGACACACTTTAAATTTTTTCGCGGCAATATTTTTCGGTGAAAGCACCAACGAACACGTGCGAATCGGGTAGAGCTTTTTGATCAACCCCAGAACAGTGTGCATGGTCTTCACGGAAGCGTATGGACCGTAGTATTCTGAGCCATCGCGTATAACTTGTCTTGTTGGAAAAACGCGAGGGAAATCTTCCTTTTTGATTACAATACTCGGATACGTCTTGTCGTCTTTGAGGTTGATGTTGTAGCGAGGCCTGTATTTCTTGATGAGAGAATTTTCAAGCAGCAGTGCGTCCAATTCCGTTTCGACAATAATGATTTTGACGTCAGCGATCTTTCTGATGAGCAACAAAGTTTTTCCACTTTCATATTTCTGTTTGTTGAAATAGCTGCTCACGCGGCTCTTCAAGCTCTTAGCTTTGCCGACATATAAAATATTTCCTTCAGCGTCATAATACTGATAAACACCCGGTTTGTGTGGGAGTGACTTCAGGATGAATTCGATGTTAGTTGGCGTTTCCAGAACATACAAAGAAAACGCAAAACGGGTGAATCAAATCGAATATCCACTTGTTTGTATCCATCACCACACGGACATTGACACAGGTCAAAATACTTCGCCATGAAGAAACGGATTCGCTTCGAACATGGAGCAGCGTTTAAATTCGCGGGTATGAATCTCGTCACCGGCGCAACAGGCATGTTGGGTATCAACCTCATGATCGAATTACTATCCAGAGGCGAGCGAGTGCGTGGACTGAAGCGCGAACGAAGTGATCTATCGACAGTTCGGGAAACATTTGCATATTCACCTCAAGGGCCGTCGTTCGATCAGATAGAGTGGGTAGATGGAGATGTATTGGATACCGACTCCTTATTACAAGCAATGCATGGCTGTGAATATGTCTATCACTGTGCAGCCATTGTTTCCTATCATTCGAGTGATCGCGCCACTATGTACAAAGTAAATATCGACGGCACCGTCAATGTGGTGAATGCGGCGCTGGAAACAGCAATTATAAAATTGTGTTTTGTAAGTTCCATTTCGGCATTGGGCAAAATAAACAATGCATGGCTGAATGAAGAAAGTGAATGGAGCGAATCTTCCTACAATTCACACTATGGCATTACGAAGAATCTCTCGGAGATGGAGGTTTGGCGAGGTATTCAGGAAGGAATGAACGCGATCATTGTCAATCCGGGAATTATCATTGGTCCCGGTGACTACAGCAGAAGCAGTGGCAGTTTGTTTAAAAAATTGAATGAAGGCATGGACTACTATCCACCCGGAGGTACCGGATTTATTGGTGTAAAGGATTGCGTTTCGATGATGGTCGATCTGATGCAAACGGATATCAGTGGAGAACGATTCGTATTGGTTGCTGAGAATAAAACGATGAAAGACATTTTTGGAGAGATATCAGAAGCACTTGAAAAGCCACGTCCACACAAGGAAGCAACACCATTCATTCTCAAAATAGCCTTTATGGCAGAATGGTTAAAAGAAAAATTCACCGGAAAAAAAGCCGTGGTCACGCGTGAAACAATTCGCAATTCCACCGCGCGGTTTTATTATGAGAACAACAAAGTGCAGGCGACACTCGGTCGAAAGTTTACTCCTGTCAGTGAATCCATTCTAACGACGGCAGCACATTTTAGGAAATATGCGATGCCTCAGTGATTCATAGGAATAGCATTCTCAGTAGCAATTGAGTCCAATGTCAATGTATTAATATTTCGATTGATAGAATCCTGAGCAGTCTGCATGATGGTGAGTTTTGCGATCACGTTGTCTTCTATGGCCATCATAAGTTCCAGGTCAGAAGTATAAAATTCATAGCTTTTGAGAAAACGATCACGCGTAATTCCGTGATCCGAGAAAAGTTTGAGATAGTAAGAGTCAATTTTAAACGCTGACGAATCAATCTTCACATAACGCGTGGTGTAGGCTCCCTCGAGTAGTCGCACATCTTTGAGTATTTCCACAAATTGCTCCCGCCCGATAAGATCAGCCGGTCCCTTCACCTGAACAGGCGCATTGCAGGAGAATAGTCCGAGAAAAAATATGACGATGGAAAGCCTATTCATTATCTGTTGAAGGTGAGTCGCTCTCCACGAGATACATCCATGATCTTACCGTTATCATAAACAATGTTTCCATTGACGAAAGTTTTTACAACACGGCTTTTAAACGTTTGATCCTTGAAAGGAGACCATCCGCATTTATACAAAATATTTTCTAAAGAAACCTTCCATGGGTCATTCAAATTGACAAGCACGAGATCAGCTGCATAGCC
>JAYTMF010000044.1:0-7063 GCA_043728755.1 Flavobacteriales bacterium | reverse complement strand
CACGAATGCTGCGCAACAATTCAACATTGTTCTGACTACTTCTTCCATCGAAGGATGTTCAAGTCTATTCACCTCAACGCTGACGGTATATCCGGATGTGACTGCGGGTTTCAATGATCCTGCGTCGTTTTGTTCTCCCGCAAGTGTTGCGTTCAGTAATGAGAGCGTGAATGCACAATCTTTCCAGTGGGAATTCGGTAACGGAACTGTTTCTGTGATGACCAATCCAACTGCTTTTTATGATAACACAACTGCTGATCCGATTACATATGATGTGATGCTGATCGCGACTTCTTCATTCGGTTGTACAGATACTGTAATGCATGATGTAATAATCAATCAAGCAACGACATCAACTTTTTCACCGGATGCATTTGCCGGCTGTTCTCCGCTCAATGTAAACTTCAACAACACTTCAATCAATGTGGATACGAACACTTGGAATTATGGAGACGGAACGACGTCGACAGATTCTTCGGCGGTGCATTCACACACTTTTATCAATACAACCGGAGCAGCTCAAACATTCAATACGACACTTTCAACTTTGACAGATGAAGGATGCTCAGCCGTTTCGAATATTACTGTAACTGTTTATCCACCGGCGATTGCTGATTTTGGCGACCCGGGGATTCACTGCTCACCTGCCACCGTTGCATTTACAAATAGCAGTGTCAATGCAGCCAACTATATGTGGGAATTTGGCAATGGAGCAATTTCAGCAATGCCAAACCCTTCATCTTATTTTACAAATGATAGCGGAGATCCTTTGGTATATGATATCGCATTAATCGCTACTTCTATTCATGGTTGTACCGATACCATGCACAAGGACCTCGTGTTGAATCCTACGCCGGTGGCCTCGTTCACACCAGATATGTTGAGTGGCTGTTCTCCTTTGGGGGTCAATTTCACCAATACTTCAGTGAACGCTGATAACATCAATTGGTCTTATGGGGATGGTACCACATCCATCGATAATAGCGTTGATCACACTCACGGTTTTGTAAATACGACAAACTCAGTGATGGATTTTGTTGTGATGCTCAGTACCTCTTCGAATGAAGGTTGCACGAGCCAGGCAAGTGTTACCATACAAGTATACCCGACTGTTCAAGCTTCATTTATGGATCCGGGTGCGCATTGCTCTCCGGTGAATGTTGCATTTCAAAATACAAGCGTGAATGGCGTGGCTTACAATTGGGATTTTGGAAATGGTGTGCAAGCCATCATGGCGAATCCAACGATTTATTTCGTCAATACATCAGACACAATACAAGTTTATGACGTACAGCTTTTGGTTTCTTCAGCATATGGTTGCAATGTTCTGACGTCAATGCCTTTGACCATCTATCCAAGTCCTGTGGCCTCATTCACGATGAGTGAGAACGCGGCATGTGTTCCGGCACCGGTTGAGTTTACCAATACGTCAACGGTTGCAACAATCTTCGATTGGAACTATGGTGACGGTCAAACATCTCAGATCATTGCTTCGCAGCATGTTCACAATTTTGGAACACCGCTGAATGGAGCCACAACTTATAACGTGGTGCTAACAGCCACTACGGTGAACGGATGCGTTGACACCAACTCAGCTGCCTTCAGTCTTTATCCCACAGTTACTGCTGCTTTCGACACGGACACGATTGGTTGTTCACCTTTCAATGCATACTTCAGTAACGAAAGTGTTGGAGCGGTTTCTTATCAATGGACATTCGGAGATGCTCAGGTTTCACAGCAAACATCGCCATCTCATATTTACACCACAGGTAACACTTCGGATACTGATTTCACAGCAAACCTGATCGCTATCAATAACTATGGTTGTTCAGACACTACGAACAGAGTGATTCATGTCATGCACGCGCCTGTGGCAATTGCTCAGATTGACACAACAATGGGTTGTTATCCTACGGTAGCAACATTTTATAATGGTTCAATTGGAGCAACGACCTATCAATGGTCATATGGAACCGGACAGAGTTCAACAACAGACAGCATTTACCATGATTACGAATACGTCAACGTAACCAATAGCATTTATACATATCATATTACACTTCAGGCCTATTCCAGTTATGGCTGTATGAATTCAACACAATTGACGATCGACATCGCGCCACAGATCACTGCGAGTTTCTATTCTGTGGATCATGGTTGTTCGCCGCTGCCGATATACTTTGATAATACAAGTGCCGGTGGAAATTCTTACTACTGGAATTTCGGCGATGGTGATGTATCATCGGAGTACGAACCGACGCATACGTTCTTCAATTGGGGCAACAACGATACGATATATACAGTGATGTATGTATTATATGACAGCTTTGGATGCACAGATACAGCATATACAAATGTGCATGTTTTTGCAAATCCGTTGGCCGCATTCAATGCTACACCCAGTGTTCAGACATGGCCGGACGCTACAGTTTCTTTGGAAAACATGACAGTGGGCGGCACATTGAGCAGCACCTGGAATATGGGCAATGCAGCATTTATTTATGAAACCAACCCAGCGCCCTATACCTATTCAAGCTGGGGCAATTATACTATTCAACTTACTGTCACCAACGGTTCATGCAGTGATACAGTTTATCAATTGGTACAGATTCTCCCCCCTGCACCACATGCTGATTTTGTCGGTCCGGCGGAAGGTTGTGCGCCACTTGAAGTGATGTTCACGAATCTCAGTGAGAATGCAATTTCATCTACATGGACATTTGGTGATGGTGGTACAGCGAATGCGACGGATCCGGTTTATACATATTACCAGCCTGGTACTTATTCAGTCACACTCACCATTATTGGACCCAATGGAGCGACAGATCAGATGACACACAATCAGATCATTCATGTCTATCCACAAGCGCATGCCGCATTTGTTGTTACACCAAACAATGTAAACGTACCGGGTGATCCTGTGTATTGTCTCAATATGTCGCAGTTTGCCAATTCATATGAGTGGGATTTTGGCGATGGCAACACATCCACTGCTCCGAATCCGCTTTACTATTATCAGGCTGAAGGATCATACAGCATTCAGTTGATAGCAAACAACGCTTTCAACTGTCCGGACACTTTGATCCTGCCAGATGTTGTTCATGCCACAGCATCTGGAATCATAGATTTTCCGAATGCGTTTTCGCCCAACGCGAATGGAGGAAGCGGAGGAGTCTTTGACCCGCGAAGTTTCGATAATGATGTCTTTTTCCCCATAAACAAAGGCATTGCGAAATATCAGTTGCAGATTTTCAATAAGTGGGGCGAGTTACTTTTTGAAAGCAATGATGTAAACCGCGGATGGGATGGATACTATAGAGAAGTGATGGCGAAACAGGATGTCTATGTCTGGAAGGTTCGCGCAACATTTATTGATGGACAGAATGTAGAACGAAGCGGAGATGTAACACTGATAGCTAAGTAAAATGAAGCACGAAAGAAGTGAAAACCAAACCTGACAGAACATGAAAAAATTATACATCATCATACTATTTGTTGCGATGGTTACTGCGGATTTTTTTTCGCAGGATCAACAATTCACGCAGTTCTATGCAGTGCCCACTGCTATCAGTCCGGCGTTTGCAGGAGCTTCTGTGCAAAGCCGATTGAGCGCACAATACCGCAATCAATGGGCGGCGATTCCCGGTGGATTTACTGCTTTCAATATGTCATTCGATCAGTTCATGCCAAACATCAATAGCGGTATAGGCTTGCTTGTGAATCACGATCAGGCGGGAACAGGCGCATTGCGTACTACAGGGGTCGCATTTCAATATGCTTATGAAGCGCAGATAAAGCGCAATTGGTTTTTTAGGCCCGCATTGCAATTTGGTTATGTGACGAAAAGCATTGATTTCGACAAACTCACTTTCTATGATCAAATGATCCGTGATGGCAATCAACCTTCATTGGAACAAGGAACTGTTCGTCCGGTAAATTACTTCGACATGGGTGCAGGATTGCTTACTTATGGCCCGAAATTTTGGTTCGGTGTTTCAGCTTTTCACAACAATGCTCCTGATCAATCTTTTTACACATATACCGAAAGTCCTCTTGCGCGCAAGATTTCGGCCCATGGAGGATTGCGCATGCGCATTAAAGGAAATTCACTGACGAAGCTTGATCATTACATGGTCTTTGCAGCAAATTATCAGTCGCAACAGAAATTCGATCAACTTGATTTCGGATGTTACTATGAATTCGCTCCGATGATTTTGGGAGTCTGGTATCGCGGTCTTCCAAT
The DNA here is from genome assembly GCA_043728755.1 of Flavobacteriales bacterium. GTDB lineage: Bacteria > Bacteroidota > Bacteroidia > Flavobacteriales_D > Sanyastnellaceae > JAIBBG01. The sequence continues at coordinate 2,820 of JAYTMF010000044.1, read as the reverse complement.
GAAGAGCAATGGATATGGCTATACGAATCATGATGCTATCGCCGTGCTTTTAGGCTTTCAGGCTGCACGGTATAAATTCGGTTACAGCTACGACATCACTATGTCAAAGCTCGGAATCGGAAGCTCTGCCGGCTCTCATGAAATATCTCTCGTTTATCAATGGTCTGCTAAGCACAACAATCGCTCAAAGAAGATTCGCATCATGCCGTGCGCAAAGTTTTAGCGTGAATCTCGAATCCTGATTTCTCAAATCCGTAGAGTTTAGATTGTCCAATTAGATCATGCTGGATGTGAATTTAGAATCACCCAGTCCTCTCTGTGACTCCATGCTACTTTTCCTGTATGACTAAAATCAATGAGTCTGTAATAAAGAAAGATCTGAAGCCAAAAAGGAAGATTGCAACTGCAGCAAGCTCTTAAAGGTTGGTGTGTTATTAAAAAATGTTCACTTCTCTTTCCAGCACAATTCCAAACTTCACTCTGATGTCTTCAATGATCGAACTGCTGAGATCATAAATTTCCTGACCTGTTGCACCGCCATAATTGACAAGGACCAACGCCTGGTTTTTGTGCACTCCGTATCGGTCAAAGCTTTTTCCTTTCCAGCCCGCACTTTCAATCAACCAGCCCGCAGGAACCTTTACCTCGCTTTCGTTTATCGGGTAACAAGGCGCATTGTTGTAACTGATTTTTATTTTGTTGTAGACATGCAGTGGCACTACAGGATTTTTGAAAAAACTTCCGGCATTGCCAATCTCAGATGGATTGGGTAATTTGGTAGAGCGAATATTGATCACAGCTTTAGCCACATCCTTGATGGTGATCTTGTCAAGTTTCATTTTATCCAGTTCTTCATCAATAGAACCATAAGTCGTATTCAGAATGGCGCGCTTGTTCAATTTGAAAGTGACAGAAAGGATCACCCAGTTGTCTTTTTCGGAGCGCTTGAAAATGCTTTCACGATATCCGAAGGCGCATTCTTCGAGGTGAAATGTTTTCACATAGCCATCGCGAATGTGCATGGCATCGAGCGAATGAAACACATCTTTGATTTCTACTCCATAGGCGCCAATATTTTGCATGGGGCTAGCACCAACGCAACCAGGTATCAGGGCGAGATTTTCAACTCCTGCGTAATGGTGGTCTATGCAATGCATCACGAAATGATGCCATACTTCACCGGCATGCGCCTTGACGATATAGTGGCTGTCATCCTGCGATAAGAGTTCAATGCCCTTCATCTCGTTTTTCAAGACAATACCATTGAATTTCTGAGTGAGAAGCAGATTGCTTCCGCCACCAAGGATCAGCAGTTTTTGTTTCGATAACAATTCATCATCGAGCATTTCTGCGAGTTGATCATCGTCGCCGAATGCACCGAAATACCGTGCGTCAACGTCGATCCCGAAAGTGTTGAATTTTTTAAGGGAAATGTTTTCCTGAAATTTCATAGCGCGTCAAAAGTGGTGCAATACGGAATCAAAATCGTCAATGATCGGCAAGTAATTTTCACCATCAGGATGATGACATTGTCAAAATCTTTTGAGATGTGCTTCACAGTGTGTGATGAAATCATTGAATGTGCTCGCGTCAATGACCTCATAGGCTCCGTCTATGCAATGAAGTAAGTCAGAAACCAAATTGCGCTCCGGTAAAATTTTAGCTTCCAGTCGGTGAATCGTCCAGCGCTGCCCGACCATTTGTGCTTCATGCAATACCGCGTTATTTTCGAGGTGATAATAGCTCAGTCCGTTTTTCAGTTTTCTATATTGCGGAAATTGAAAATTCATTAGACAAAGTTGAGCCGACTTTGTTTCTTTGTCACATACTATATGAAGCCCGATCAGAAATTTTTATTTAAGGTGGCTGAGGAAATATCCTCATTGCACCCCGATGACATGTCCAATGTTGTGATTGTGCTTCCCGCTAAGCGAGCAAGATTGTATCTCAGAAAGTATCTGTCCAGAAGCATGAATAAGCCCTTTTGGTCTCCTTCTTTTGTGATCATGCCGGAGCTGATATCCGACATCGCAGGAAAAAAAATTGCATCTGAACTTGAGTTGATGCTTTTGCTTTATGATAGTTATTTGAAAGTAGTGGATCAACCGGAAGATTTTTCTTCTTTTCTGAAATGGGCGCCGATTGTCCAGAAAGATTACAACGATATTGATTCTAATCTTGCAGATGTATCGCGCGTGTTTTCTGACCTCCGCGACATCAAAGAAATCGAAGGGTGGAGTTTCAACAGCGAGCATCTATCTACGGGTCAATTGAGCTACTTGGATTTCTGGGTACGCTTGGGTGCGTTGCACGAGACGTTTGTGGAGCTGCAAAACCAAAATGGAAAATGGAGTTATCAAAGTTTATTAAGGTTTCAACTCAACGACGACTCAATAATTAGTGATAATGTGCGTGGCAAGAAGTATTACTTTGTTGGAATGGCTTCTTTCTCACCGGCAGAACAAAGGCTGATTGAAAAGATACGTGACGCGACTTCTTGTCAATTGTTTTGGGACATTGACAAATTTTATCTGGACAACATTCAACACGAAGCAGGATATTTTGCACGCCGCGCTTTCAAAAATTTATCGCCACAACATTGGGTGGGAGAATATTTCGCCACAGGTAAAAAGAATATACAATGCTATGAGTGCACCACGTCGGTTGCTCAGGCCATGGCTGTATGCGATCAATTGAAATCAATGAGTGTGGAAGAACTCAACGACACATGCGTAGTGCTTGGTGACATGTCATCCGTTGAAGTCTTGTTATCAAATATTTCAGATTTAAAAGTTACTGTGAATATTGCGGCAGGAATTC
>JAYTMF010000043.1:0-1851 GCA_043728755.1 Flavobacteriales bacterium | reverse complement strand
GTCTCAACAAAAAAGCACGAACAACTTCAAACTTGTTCGTGCTTTTTTATTTACTATAAATAATCGTTAGATCAATCTTCACTTATGAAATACAATCTGATTCAAAGCACTTCCAACAACCTGTTTTATGAATCGCGAAAGTTCATTTCATCGAAGACGAGGAAAATCTCAGTTGCATAGCCTAAGCTATTGAACTGATATTTGAAAAAGTATTGGGCAAAAAGAACATCGAATAACTTTTCGAAAAAATTGCAAAAATCATATTTGACCGATTCGTGAAAGACGTTCTCGGAAGTGCCCTTTACCAAGAAATAAATTGAATTGAAAATATCAAAAATTAAAACGGCGCCTGCTCTCCACCATACCCAAATGGTTCATCATCGTCGTCCATGGTATTGAGTTTGGAAGAAATTGTTATCGTCGTCGTATTTCCTTCGGTACTGCTGCTGCCACTATTGAAACCTGTGTTGGCCTTGACGGCTTCTCCGTATTGCGAATTGTCGTAGTCGTATCCTTCGAGATTGGTAAACTTCGCAAGTCTTCCAATAAAACGCAGTTTGACATCACCCAAAGCGCCATTTCTGTGCTTGGCAATGATGATCGTGCCTGTTCCGGCTGTCGAATTTCCATCGGCATCTTGGTCCAAGTTGTAGTACTCGGGTCGATAGATGAACGCAACGATATCCGCATCCTGCTCGATCGCACCGGATTCACGCAAGTCGGAAAGCAATGGACGTTTGTCTCCACCTCGCGTTTCAACTTGACGCGACAACTGCGAAAGTGCAATCACCGGTACATCCAATTCCTTAGCGATGCCTTTGATGCTTCGAGAAATCGTGGAAATTTCCTGCTCTCGGTTTCCCGAACGGTTGTCGCCACCCACTGTCATCAGTTGCAAATAGTCGATGATGATCATCTGTATGCCATGCTGTGCCTTGAGCCTGCGACACTTTGCGCGCAATTCAAAAACAGAAAGTCCGGCAGTATCGTCAATAAAAATCGGAGCTTCAGATATACGGGATATACGTTGGTGCAATTGATGAAATTCATGATCTTGCAAACTTCCCCTTCTCAACTTCTCGGCATCGATTTCTGTTTCGCTGGAGATGAGACGCTGTACCAACTGGACACTGCTCATCTCAAGAGAAAATATCGCTACCGGAATTTGAAACTCAACAGCCATGTTTCGAGCCATTGAAAGAACGAATGCCGTCTTACCCATACCCGGACGTGCGGCTACAACCACCATGTCCGATCGTTGCCATCCACTGGTGATCCTGTCGAGATCCGTGAATCCCGAGGGCACGCCACTCACACCGTGTGTGTTCTGGCGTGCGGCTTCTATCTGATCGAGCGCTGTTTTGATCAGCACACTCATCTGGTCGTAATTCTTGCGGATGTTTCCTTCGGCTACCTGAAACAGATTGCTTTCTGCTTTATCAAGTAGATCAAAAACGTCCGTGGTCTCATCATAAGAATCTTTGATGATCTCATTTGAGATGCGGATCAATTCACGCTGAATAAATTTTTGCGCTATGATGCGTCCATGTGTTTCAATGTTGGCAGTAGAGGCTACGCGATTTGTGAGCTGAGAAATATATAGTGGTCCACCGATGATCTCCAGATCACCCTGCTTGCGAAGTGCGTGCGTAACTGTGAGAATATCGATCGGCTCTCCTTTTTGAAAAAGCGTGAGGATAGCCTGATAAATTTTTCCATGTGATTCCTTGTAGAAACTCGATGGTTTAAGGATATCGATGACTGTATTTACAGCAGCTTGCTCGAGCATCATCGCTCCCAATACTGCTTCTTCAAGATCAACGGCCTGAGGTGGCAGCTTGCCCATTTCCA
>JAYTMF010000042.1:0-4752 GCA_043728755.1 Flavobacteriales bacterium | reverse complement strand
GGTACTCACGACGCGGCTTTTAAAACAGTAATTGATCGCGCTTCTTCAAATAATATCACATAAACCCAAATCAAGCGAGAGAAAATTCAAATTCATTTTTGTGCGATGGAAGTGAATTTTCTATCGCTTCGATTCGAGAATCCCGCACGCATCGCAACAAAATGGTTCTAATGCGTAATGCTGGTTAAAAGTAAATGGACTTCAATGAGGGTCCATTTTTTTTATCCATTTACTTTTGCTTCTTCACTTTTTTAAATAAAAATGAGTCGGACAATTTCATCTCGACTCAAAGAAAATAAATCGCGATATTTTGAATTGTGACATTTGACTATAATGTCACAATTCGAAATTTAAAATTCCATTCAGCTTTTGTGTGTGAATTTTCTTTTGCATTATGATTCTGATCGAATCGAAAGCTCTAATTCTCAAGTCCATGGAATCTTCATTGCCTAATGAAAGCAAACACTGCGATAATTTTATGCGACAAACTTTTTGTCGCAACTTTCTGTCGCAACCCATCAAAAAATTTCCCTGCGACACATCCGTGCGACAAAAAGTTTATCATACGGATGTGGCGCACTACCGATAATCAAGAAAATAATTTGGCTTTCAACCGAAAATCCGTTTGAAATGGAATCCGGATCTTTGAAAACAACAAAGCCCCACTTTCGTGAGGCTCTGTTTCTTCAGATTATGAAACCAAAAATCTAAGCTAATACAGGTTTTCCTTCCTGCACAGTTTTTATGTCTTTTCCGTATACAGTGCCGTGGTATTCTTCATTGTATGCCAATGCCAAATTGAGCACATAGAATACGTTGAGCAAACAGACAAGTATGTAGTCCACTAATGTGTATTTTCCAAAGCTCTGCGCCAACTCGACACAAAGTCTAAAGAAAAAATAGATGTTGTAAAATGGAACCAGAAAAAATGCGACATGCGATGCGGGTCTTCCAACCATGCGCAAAACAATGACAACGTTCCATCCAGGTACGAAGGCCGCCAACCAAGGTTGATTGGCCTTTGCGAATAATTTGGCTGCTCCTACTGCGCCAATAATTGTGAGAAAAAGTCCGAGGGCGAGATACCCTGCGTAATCATCCAGTAGTAACTGGAAAAAGCTAGCGTTTTTCATATATATGAATTTTTGGTTTTCAACGTTTTTAGTTTTAGCAATCTGAAGGTAAGACGCTTCTAAACTCGCTTGGTTGCCCGGTCAATAGTTGAAAATCACCGAATTCCGCTGAATTATTGCAAATAAAATCAAACTTTATAGTTCCACACGAAAATGTCGCTAATCAACGCTTCACCAATGGCCCAATAATCACGGTATTGCTCTCATTCATCTGTCTGTCAACGACTTTAACCTCAAAACGAATGGTGTCATAGTCACTCAGCAAATACCAGTTGTTCAACTCTACTTTGATTTCCCCTTGTTGTGTCTGGTTTTGACCCGTTGGCTTTACCCACGGAACTCTATTATAAAAAGCGACATCCGGATCGCTCAGTCCACCGTCGCACGGATCTATAATGATATGCGTCCACACACCATCGCGCAATTCATAGTACTCGGCATATAGATTATAAAATCGAATGCATTGAGCAAAAACACCACTGGTGTCTGTATCTTCAAGTCCGAAGTTGCCATCGCCATCCGTGAAGTCGAGAAACATTTCGGCTCCGGTATTACCTATCACAAAGCGGTAATTGGTGATCTGTGGTTGGTCTGGCAATTCATTTTTTTTCAGGCATGAACTCAAAACCGAGACTAATACAAGAAGAATCCAAATTTTTTTCATTCTGTTCAAAGCTAAATATTTAATTTGCTCCTGTCAAATTCCGATGAAAAATTCTTCGCTTCACAACCAGATCCTACACATACAGGACACTTCGGAATTTGACCGACTCGCTTTAGAAATATTACGCTATCAGTCGATTTCAAACGAGCTCTATAAAAACTACCTGCACGCATTGAAGATTGCACCCCACGAGCTGAAATCTTCGCTAAATATTCCATTTCTACCAATCGAATTCTTTAAAAATTACGCAGTAAAGTCGGGTGAATTTGACCCCGAGATCACTTTCACGAGCAGCGCTACAACCGGCACCGGGCAAAGCAGGCATCATATTAAAAATCTCTCTTGGTACGAAGCATTTTTTCTAAAATCCTTTCAATCATTTTATGGAGAACCCTCCGACTATTGCATTCTTGGTCTCCTTCCATCCTATCTCGAAAGATCCGGTTCATCGTTGATATACATGGTTAACCGATTGATCGAAATGTCCGGAAATAAGGCTTCCGGTTTCTTTCTTTATAATCACGAAACACTGGCAGAAACAATTGCCGCACAAGAATGCAAAGGCAGTCGAACACTGTTGATAGGAGTCACGTTTGCGCTCCTGAATTTTGCCGAAAAACACGGTATGCCCTTGGGCCATACTATCATCATGGAGACAGGAGGGATGAAGGGGCGCGGGGAAGAGCTCACACGAGAAGAAGTAACGGAAAAACTGAAGACTGCATTTGGACTATCTGTAATTCACAGTGAATACGGCATGACTGAATTGATGTCGCAAGCCTATTCCAAAGGGAACGGTAGATTCCTCTGCCCGCCCTGGATGAAAGTCTTTGTGCGAGACCCATCTGACCCGCTCTCAACGATGCACTCCGGAACCGGGGCGCTGAATGTGATCGATCTTGCGAATATGGACTCATGCGCTTTCATTGCGACTCATGACCTTGGGAAAGTCTATGATGACGGTAGTTTTGAAGTGACGGGTCGACTGGACAGGTCGGATATTAGAGGGTGCAACCTTCTTGTCTATTGATCAGAAATGAAATATGTGAATGAACGCAAAAAACTCAATCTTTTTTTTCTCAAAAAGCAACTAACAGAAATTCACGCAGTCTTAATATCGACCACTTGAATAAAGACATTGGTCATTGTGACTGTCTCTTCGGTCAGTCGTAGTGATCAAGATTTCATGATTTCCTAAACAAATAAAGCGGGCTTAAACGACCCGCTTTATTCATTCGAAAACTTTCTATTCTGTTTTCACGAGGAAATAATTCTTTTTACCTCGCTGCAACAAGATCAAATTGCCACTCAGGATATCCGAGGAAGTTAAAGTTCTGGCCGAATCCGCCTTCGCTTTATTAATGCTGATACTACCTTCCTGAAGCGCTCTTTTTGCTTCGCCGTTGGACGATACAAACCCGCTCTTCACCATCACTTCTGAAATGGACATCCCCGTTTCTATTTCACTCTTGAGAATGACACCCTGTGGTACGCCTTCGAAAATATCCAGCAAAGTCTGCTCGTCAAATTTTCTCAAATCTTCGTCCGTTGATTTTCCAAAAAGTATTTCTGATGCCGCCACAGCCGATTGAAAGTCCGCCTCTGAATGCACGCGAATGGTGATGTCCCTGGCAAGCTCCTTTTGCAAAATTCTCTTCGCCAAATCCTTCGCATGTTCAGACTCCAAAGCAATAATTTCATCCTGCGTTTTGAGGGTAAAAATGCGGATGTAATTCGAAACGTCTGCATCGCTTGCATTCAGCCAAAACTGGTAGAATTTATATGGTGATGTGCGTTGGGGATCGAGCCACAAATTGCCGCCCTCGGTCTTCCCGAACTTTGTTCCGTCAGCCTTCTTGATCAACGGTGTGGTGAGCGCAAACGCCTGACCACCACCCTTTCGTCGAATCAATTCCGTACCGGTAACAATATTGCCCCATTGGTCGCTTCCGCCCATTTGCAGCATCACACCTTGATTCTTCCACAAGTGGTAGAAATCAAAACCCTGAACCAATTGATAACTGAATTCCGTAAATGACATTCCACTCTCCAGTCTGCTCTTCACAGAGTCTTTGGCCATCATATAATTCACGCTGATGTGCTTGCCTACATCTCGAATAAATTCCAGGAATCCCATTCCCTTGAACCAATCGTAATTGTTGACGATCTCGGCCGAAGTAGCTCCGCAATTAAAATCGAGAAACTTCTCTAATTGCTTGCGTTGACTGTCCTGGTTGAATTTCAATTCCACCTCGCTTAACAGGTTTCTTTCTGCTGATTTTCCACTGGGATCACCCACCATTCCTGTAGCGCCACCAACGAGAGCGATGGGTTTATGTCCGCAATGTTGAAAGTGTAAAAGCGTCATCACCTGAACCATATTACCTACTCCAAGAGAACTCGCAGTCGGATCGAATCCGATATAACCTTTCATCATTCCCTTAGCCAATTCCTCTTCCGTACCGGGCATAACATCATGAAGCATTCCTCTCCACTTCAATTCACTTATAAAATTCATACTTCTCATAGTTGGGGTGTAAAATTAAGGGCACTTCCCCTAGCCTGTTTTATGTGTCGTGAAATGAAAATCAAAATTCGAATGGGTCTAGTTTGTTAGTGAAGAGGTAATTCGATTTGTATTGATGCTCATAATGCAGTCACAACCTCTTCCAATTTGATTCCTCGCGAACCCTTCACTAGGATGACATATCCTTCCAGATTTTCACTCAGCAAATAGTCCATCGCTTCTTTGTTATCACTAAACGAACTTAACTGCGATTGATCCGCAATGCTTTTAAAAATAGGTCCGACTGTCACTCCGCTTAAACTCAATTGATTTGCAATTCGCAAAATATTGCGGTGCTCCTCAGGACCTGCTTCTCCCAATTCGAGCATATCACCGATCACAAAAAACTTCTTTGCATTGTCTTGATTCGCGAGGCTTTTCAAAGCAAA
>JAYTMF010000041.1:0-2560 GCA_043728755.1 Flavobacteriales bacterium | reverse complement strand
ATCCAATTCAATGAAGCTTTTAAAATGGTGTCCCAGTTAGCTCAGGGTCTTTTAAAATGATACCATTTTTGAATCTTGGCGCCATTGCCATAAACCTTCGTCTTTCCATCCCTTAGGAAACCCCAAAGCAGAAATATCAATCATGTGATATTTCCTGAATAATTTATACAGTCGGTTCTTAATAGTATACTTGGATATACTGCATTTAGAAAGTAAATAATCATGCAAAGCAGATAATACCATTGTGATTTCTAAAACATGCCAACGATTGAGAAATTATACATTGGTATTACCTGTTGCTTTTAGCCAACAAATCTCTATTGATGGATTGCAGAAGCCAACTTCAAAAGGAAGGGAATCAATTTGGATAACCACTCAATTTATATGCTTTCGTTACTTTACAACGGATTTATGACTTCAATTCGTGGGAGCATATTCTTCAGGGATTCAGTATTCCTAATCAAATTAACCAATCATTTGTAACATGATACAATTATCCAACGACACCTATCAAATACAGAACATTTCTGTAAAAGAACTCTGCAAGAAATACGACACGCCGCTATACGTCTACGACACAGCAGTGATGAAAAGTCAATACGAGAAATTGACGGTAGCTTTTGGTGAAACAAAAGTGAAGATCAAATACGCGTGTAAGGCTTTGAACAATATCAATGTGCTTCGATATATACATTCATTGGGAGCGGGACTTGATGCGGTTTCAATACAGGAGGTATGGCTTGGATTGAAGGCGGGATTTGCGCCATCGCAGATCATGTACACTCCCAATTGTGTGAGTTTGGAAGAGATCATCATGGCTGTTAATGCTGGGGTGCAGATCAACATCGACAATATTTCCATACTCGAGCAATTTGGAGAAAAATATGGCCGCAGTGTTCCAATTTGTATTCGTGTAAATCCGCACGTGATGGGTGGCGGCAACTTGAATATTTCCACAGGACATAGTGATTCAAAATTTGGAATTTCGGTTTACCAGATGCGTCATGTGGAGCGCATTATCAACCATTACAATTTGCACGTCATCGGACTGCACATGCACACCGGAAGTGACATCCTCGACGTCGATGTTTTTCTACGCGCTGCGGATATTCTTTTTGAATATGCAGAGCCGTTCAAAGAGCTGGAATTTTTGGATTTTGGATCGGGATTTAAAGTGGCGTACAAGCCGGATGATTATGAAACGGATTTGGAGGAATTGGGAGAAAAACTCAATGCACGATTCAATGCCTTCTGCACAGCGTTTGGAAAAAAACTCGACTTATGGTTTGAGCCAGGAAAATTTCTGGTGAGTCAGGCTGGATCGTTTCTGGTGAAAGTGAATGTGTTGAAACAAACAACATCCGCCATGTTTGTGGGAGTGGATGCGGGATTCAATCATCTGATTCGTCCGATGATGTATAATGCTTATCACCACATTACGAATATTTCAAATCCTGAAGGAAGGCAACGCATTTATACTGTTGTAGGATACATCTGCGAGACAGATACTTTTGGCTGGGATAGAAAACTAAGTGAAGTGCACGAAGGCGATATCCTTGCATTCAGCAATGCCGGTGCCTATGGATATACGATGGCATCGAACTACAACTCGCGCTTCAAACCAGCAGAGGTGTTGGTACATGAAGGAAAAGATTATCTGATTACGCGAAGAGAGACGATAGAGGATGTGATGCGGAATCAGGTGGTGGTGGAATTTTGAAATTTCACACAGAGTTGCATAGAAGGAATTTCCGAATCCAAGGAAATGAATTCTTGAAACAAAACGCTTCTCCTTCGAAGATTAAAAAGTGTCTGTTTTTTCTGAAATTCGTTGTATGCAATTCTGTGTGAAACCGTTTTGTGAGAAATCATACACACCCAAAAAAACATCACTTAATCGTTGAAAAAACGAAATTCATAGTAATAATGCAACTGTTTGTCGGGAGAACAAGTCTTTGATATATATTTGTTACCCTAACTGAATTACTGTAAAAACGCTTTCGGGCAAATGAAACTCCTTCGGATTGTTTTCATAGTGCTGTGCACCACGTCAATTCATGCTTCAATGCATGGACAGTCTGGCACATCTACAAAGGGAACAGACTTTTGGATGGGATTCATGAAGAACAACGATAGTGGCAGTATAGAATCACTCTCCCTATTTATAACGTCTAGCTCTCCAGCCTCAGGTACGGTGGAAATTCCAGGTCAAAACTGGTCACAAAATTTCGTGGTAGTTGCAAATGCAACTACCACCGTTACCATTCCCAACAGCATAGCGGAAGTATTGAGCAGTCAAATTGTTGAAGGACGCTCAGTTCACATTTTTACGGATCAACCTGTATCAGTTTACGCCATCAATTTCGAAACGAATACGGCTGACGCAACGAAGATTTTACCGACGCCGGCGTTGGGTACGAGCTATATCGCAACGACTTATTCGGGTACAACAGGTCATGAGGCAGAGTTGCTGGTAGTTGCAACAGAAAACAACACGCAAGTCATCATTACCCCCAAAGTTTCAACGACAGAAGGCAATCTTGCCGGCGTTCCGTTTCAG
>JAYTMF010000040.1:0-7399 GCA_043728755.1 Flavobacteriales bacterium | reverse complement strand
TCTGTACATCTTCTATCATCGATGATGGTACCAAAACACGCCTGATGGCCGTGCATTTTTGTCCACACTTCACCGTCACTTCCTTGCGGACTTCCTTTATGAAAATATCGAATTCTTCCGTGCCTGGCACCGCATCTTCCCCTAAAACCGCCGCATTGAGTGAGTCGGACTCCATGGTAAAATGAACCGCCTCATCCACGATTTTAGGATGGCGCTTGAGCATTCTTCCAGTGGATGCACTACCGGTAAATGTGACAACATCCTGTGACATCACATGATCAAGAATGCCATCAGCACTTCCGCAAATCAATTGAAGAGCGCCAACAGGCAAAATACCGGAAGCCACAATATCTTTTACAACTGCTTCCGTAAGGTATGAAGTGATGGTCGCCGGTTTCACCACGGCTGGAACTCCCGCCAATAAATTCACAGCAATTTTTTCGAGCATTCCCCAAACAGGAAAGTTGAAAGCATTGATGTGGATCGCTACGCCTTCTCTTGGCACCATGATGTGATGACCAATGAATGTTCCATGCTTTGAAAGCTTGGCCATTTCGCCATCCACATAAAATCGCTCATCCGGAAACTGGCGGCGTAAGGATGAGTATGCGAACAGATTACCAATTCCGCCGTCAATGTCTATCCATGAATCCACTTTTGTTGCACCGGTTAGATAACTGATGTCATAGTAAGCGGCCTTTCGTTCGCTCAAGTAAAAAGCCAATGCTTTGAGCATTCTTCCTCGCTCGTGAAACGTCATCTTGCGAAGCGCAGGTCCGCCAGTACTTCGGCCATATTGTAGCATTTCACCGAAATCAATTCCATCGGAACTCGCAGTGACAATCAATTCACCATTCACTGCATTGAAAAGTTCCTTTCCCTTTCCTCCTCCTGTCACCCATTCCCCTAGAACATAATTCTGTAGTTTCATTCCTGACATGATTTTGTTGAGGCGCGAAATTGGGTGCAAAAAAGCGATTTTCTCGTATGCTGTACGCACGTTTACCAACAATTCACAATGGCAAATGATCCATGCATTATGAATGCATGTCAATTCATGATTTTCTCGCTCACTCAACCAGATGATTGACTTCCAAATACAATTCACACCTTGTGAGTCAAACCTAATGTTGCACGACAAACTTTGCTGCGTGCACAAGTTGTTCCTCCACAAAAATGGAAGCCTGATAAATTCCTGTAGGAAATCTTTCGACGGCAATTCTTTGTTTCAACTTGCCTTTAAAAACAGGTTGACCCTTCGAATCTGAAATCACCAGAATGCCTACCTGCCATAGATTTTCCGGAGCCGAAAAATTCACCCAATGATTGCTGGGATTAGGATAAATGTTGAAAGTCTCATTGGGTTCATTTCTGAGTCCGACTATACTTTCAAATCTCAAATCATCGATTGAAATCCATGTATCCCAACTTCCTCCAAAAAGGCCATTGGTATAGCCCGATGTGACGCTTATGCGAACTCCATCGAAAAATGATGGAGAATCTGTCAATTCCAGATAACGCAATTCCCACTCAGGCATAGATTCGAAAATGGTGTCCACTTTCGTATAAACCACATTGCCGGTCATCAGCAATTCGACGCCAACAGATACTCGATCAAATTCATCCTCGTCGGGAATATTCGTTTTTATCATGTAACGCAAATGTGTAGCAACTGTGTCGCCTAAAAAAGAAAGTGTTGCCAATTGAGGAACGCCGCCCTCAAATCCTGCGAGTACCTTTACACGCATAGCAAATCCTCCCTGTGCTGCATTGGTATCCTGCACCACTGATTCAATGAGTTGATTATTTGGCGTATCCCAATATTGTGGCTCCAAAGTCCAAGTATTATAAAAATCCCATACTTCGAAATCGCCATTGGGAATCTCTTGCGCTTTTCCTGAAAGGTAACTTATCCCAAGAATTGCAAGAAAAAACATTCTCCTTTTTGTTTTCATGTGGCTATTCTATTCGTTCAACCTATCTCCGAAAATCAGATTGCTTTATCTACTACATCTTAAAACCGGTTCACTTTCTCGTGGATGCCTGTATCCAAAACGTATAATTCAAAGGTATTCAGACTATTCAGCATTTCATATCAATATGACGGATATCAACTTTGATCATGGCAGAGTCCAGTTATCCCGAATAATAATTTTTTTATTCCAACAGACCATTTAAATTCCTATGCACGGCAATTCGAATCTCATCCATGATGAAATTTTAAAAGGTCCACCATCTTGTTCCTCTTGATGCTCTGTATTTTTTTTAGCAGAGGAAAATAAGTTTCATGAACAAGAAACCTTTTTTCATGCACTACAATTCCTTTTTCCAATTGAGTTATATTTCTCTGTTGCCGAACATGTTCTTTCTTCTGTGTCTGATAGAGGATTTTCAATGCAGTTCAAAATAAATTGAATCAAGACAAAAGATTTATGTAACCTTTTCCTGAAGGCATCCGTTAAATTGACATCATCCACTGATTCAATTCAAACTGAAGAACGATATGGCCGGTAAAGTCAAAACAAATTTGAACGGAACGAGCATCGAAAAATTCATCACGATGTCCGAAGCATACATCAAGTCGCTTGTTAAGCCAGTTTTCGAACATGTAAAACCGGCAGTAGACGAAGTGTCACCGAAGCTGATAAGATTAAAATCACTTCAGGCTGACGTAAAGGAAGGCTCGCACAAGGCTGTTGTGATGAGAAACTTATTACGCAGCGAGATCAACTCCGATCTCCGAAGGATGTGCGAATGGGTAAATATTCATGCACATGGAAATATTGAAATGTTGAATCAATGCGCTTTTGAAAAAGTGAAAGCACGGAGCGCATCACCGATACCTGCGGGCATTAATAAATTGATTGTGTATCGCGCCAGCGAAACCGGAAAGGCGCTCATATCATGGAAAGGAAACGGTTCGAAGTTTTATAGAACACAGATGACAGTGAATCCGAATCAACCCAATGAATGGAAAGAAGTGGCGACAGTAACATCAAATCGCTGCGAATTGGCCGGACTTCCGGTAGGAATGTTTTGCTACTTCCGCGTGCAGGGCGTCAACGCCAGTGGCGCAGGAGATTTTAGCGAAGTGTATATGTACATGGCATCGTAATACCGATTGGACAAGTGTAATAATCCAATCTTCGTTTCACCAGATTGAACTAAACATTTGTATCCATCGGCATTTACCACTGAATGATTTCTCAAACATTGGCCTGTTTTATAAATCACATTGGTATAATTTATCCACCCTAGGATTCATATTTGCAGACAACACAACTATCCACCCTATTGTGAAAAGCCCTCCACCCTTGTGAGGGTTTTTTCGTTTTGCGTACGCTTGAAAAGTTTGGAATGTGAGAAAGATTAACTACTGTGAAAAGCTCTGAATCTTTGAAGTACAGAAACGGCTATAAAACAAGAGGTCGCCCGCTGGCGACCTCATGTCACTAAACCTTTAACCAAAACCTACCTAGTAATAGATAGGATTCTACTGCAAATGTATACTCAAACTCCTTCGAAATGCAAGTTTGTTGAAAAAGCATTGCGAATTTCTCATAACTGATTCATAGAAAATATTCCTGAATTAGTACACCGCGAATAGGTGTCTGTGGAATGTTGTAATTGATGTAGGTTAAAATAATTGCTGAAAAATTCAACGGCAATACTGAAAGGTTGATTCAGATCAAGAAAAGAGAAATAAATGGCTATCGAAAAAACACCAGGTTTCAAAAGCAAACTAGCATTTCACTCTCAGTAGTTTTCAAACAAGATTGATTTACCTTTGTTAGGATCATCCATCTTCAAATGAAAAAATTTATTCCTGTATTTCTTGGCATTTGCTTCATCATGGCCGCTCAGGCCCCTGATAATAGAACCATTATTCTGGAGCAATTTAGCCGCACGCAAGGCGACTGGGATGGGTATCTGGAGTACACAGTAGGCGACAACAAAACAAAAATGGCCCTTCCGGCAAAATGCACGACTAAATTCGATGGTGAGGTTTGGGATTACAAAGTACAATATGACGAAGGCAATGGTGAAGTAATCGGTGGAGGCGGAGAATTCAGGGTAAACGAGGAAGGAACGAAACTCGACAACAATGGAATCATCTGGAATATCATCGAGGTAGCGCTAACCGGTGACTCAGCGAAAGTGATCATGGAAACGCCGGGCAAAGACAACAAGAAGAAGGCGATGCTCAGACGAACTTTTGAGGTGACATCCGCTACATTCTCCATACTTGAGGAAGTGAGATACATTAAAGAAGGTGAATACTTCGAAAGGAACAAACACCACTTCCGCACAAAAAGGAAATGACCAAAGCCAATATCGCCAATCGCTGTTGTTTTAGGCAATAGTCGATTCATGAACGATTTTCGCGTCGAATAAAGTCCACGCATGTCGAAATCAACTTCAGTATTTTCCTCTATCTCAGTTGCCGTTCACCAACGTCCACTTTTTTACATCCTCTTGCTGGCGTTTATTGTTCGGCTACTCGCCGTGATCTTCGCTCAGGGGTTTATGATGCACGACGATCATTTTCTGACAGTTGAGCCTTCTGCAAGTTGGGCAGTCGGAAAAAATTTCAATGGTTGGCTTCCCGGTATTGGCAATAACAATCTACACCCGGAGCCCATCAGTTTCTTTTATCTCGGTGGTCTTTTTCTTCTCTTCAAAATTTTCCATTTCCTTGGCGTAGACAATCCCGAATCTCAGATGTATCTCATGCGATTCATTCACGCCATATATTCTTTATTGGTTGTGTATTACGGATTCAAAATCACCGAACTATTATCGAACAGAAAAAATGCCATTCAGGCCGGTATTCTCCTCGCCTTCATAGCCATCCTACCCAATTTCTCGGTGCGGAACCTTGTTGAAATGGTTTGCATTCCTCCGCTCATGGTCGGATTCTTTTTACTATTAAAACACGTCCCATTCAAGCACATCAAATTATTCAATGCATCCATTGCTGCGACAACAACGACTCGCGCAGCTTCACAACATAACGCTTTTCGAATGCTCATCGCTGCTGCTTTGTTCATGGGTATGGCAGTTGGAATTCGATATCAGACCGGATTGCTCGTTGCCCTCGTTGGACTTGTTCTATTGATTTTTCACAGCTTCCGATATGCACTCGCTTTTGGGGTGATGTCATTTGCCATGTTTTTTATCACACAGATTGATGATGTTTTGCTTTGGGGAGGAGAACCTTTTCAGCATCTCAAAGGATATTTTGATTACAACACCACCCACGCGAACAACTATCCCGGATCCTCGATCGCGTATTTGAGTTTTATCGCAATATTCATTCTCCCGCCGGTCAGTTTGTTTTTGGTGACAGGATTTTTCCGGGAATGGAAAAACCAGTTGCTGATTGTTCTTCCTGTAGCAGGATTTGTTTTATTCCATATCTGGTATCCCAATCGTCAGGAGCGATTCATACTTCCGGCTCTTCCATTCGTAGTTATGGTTGGCGTGGTCGGTTGGAATGCAATCATCGAGAAGTCCCAATTCTGGTTGAACAAAAAGAAACTCATTCGAGGTTGCTGGATCTTCTTCTGGACATTGAATACGTGCGGCATGCTTACACTGTGTTTTACCTATTCCAAGAAATGTCGTGTGGAATCTATGACTTACTTATATGAACAAAAGGATTGCAGAAATTTCGCTCTTGAATACACACATATTGACAGCGGATCGATGCTTCCACAGTATTACTCGGGAATCTGGACGACGTACTATTATTGGAAAAAAGGTGACAATCCGACTGACTATATCCTCAATATGAGACACGATGAAGAGGCAACTACTCACGACTTGCAGCCACGCCTGGAACCGAATTATTATCTTTTCTATGATGATGTGAATCTGGAAGCTCGCGTAGCCAAAATTCGAGAACAATATCCCGACATTGAATTTCTTACCACAATAGAATCCGGTTGGTTCGACAAATTATTGAATCATCTCAATCCAAAAAATGCACTTGAAAAAATTCACATTTATAAAATCCCATCCATTGACGGCAGTAATCATGAGATGCCGTTATTATGAATGTATCTTTGGCTATTACCGGGCGATTTGACGTTGTACTTCTATTGCTCATAAATAATTTTCATTCCGAATAACATGAAATATTTCGAGAAAGACTTCCTCCAGTTTTTTAAAGATCTTGCTGGAAACAACAACCGCGACTGGTTCCTTGAAAATAAAAAAAGGTATGATAAATCCGTGAAAAAACCTTTCGAGACGTTCACATCAGCACTCATCACGGAAATCAGAAAGCATGATAAAACAGTCAATATCAAAACTTCTGATGCAATTTTCAGAATCAATCGTGATATCCGATTCTCCAACGACAAGACTCCATACAAGCTGAACACTTCAGCGGCCATTGCAGACGGTGGACGCAAGTCACAAGGCGCAACAGGAATTTACATCGAACTCGGTCCCGAAAAAATGGGACTCGCCGGTGGTATTCACATGCCGGATAAAGACTTGTTGAATGATATTCGATCACATCTCGCGCTGAAGCCAGATGCGCTACAAAAGGTCTTGGACGACAAAAATTTCAAACAACACTGGGGTGAATTGCAAGGTGAAAAAAACAAAATCCTTCCCCCTGCATTTAAAGAGGTGGCGTTGAAATGTCCGCACATTTATAACAAGCAATTTTTCTATTGGGTTGAACTGAAACCCTCCATGATTACGTCTGAAAAATTGATAGAGACTGTCCTAGAATATTACCATGCGGCACAACCGGTGAGTAAATTCTTACAAGGCATCATCAGGAAAAAATGAGCGCCTCGTTATCAATTTTGGTATATCCGCGGTAATGCTCACTAATAGACGAAAGTATGGAGGCATTCGTTTCAGTTGGCGGCAACATGTGCGCGCAAGCCTCAATATCGCCAAGGCTGATTTCATCACCGTTGATAAATGCATAGCCTTTGAATTGTCCATTCCGTACTAATACAAAAGAATATTCGTCATCCGCTCTTCCTTTATCCTGAATGACGAACGATGGTTCGCGAAGTCTGTTTTCTTCGAGCGCCTTTGCCAAAATGTTGTTGTGTACCTCTGGTGAGGGCATTTCCCGATTCACATCAAACATATCCAATCCAAGCAGGCGCATATCGATATCAAATTCCTTAGCCATCTCCGTCAACCAATTCTTGGCCACATAGAACGAAGAAAAAGTTTTGTGCGATGCGATAATCTTATTTCCCTCCTGAATGGCAAGTCGATCGTATCCAGATTGATCAGTGTATCGGACAACATTTACTTTGGGGGTTTTGCGTTTTTGTGCGCTGTTGTATTCCGGCCAATGTTTTCTGATCTCCGCATCTTCAAGCAACAATGCAATCAATTCTGTTCCGGTTAATTCAAAAGT
>JAYTMF010000039.1:0-9772 GCA_043728755.1 Flavobacteriales bacterium | reverse complement strand
CCTTTTGACATGAATCTTGTATTGCTTGATGATGTAGGAAATACTTTTTATACCAATGCATGGACGACCAATCCAACTGTCTTGTGCAGTTACGATCCGAATGATAAACAAGCAACTCCAGTAGGTTATGCTGATCAACATTTCATTTTGGCAGACGATGAAATAGAATACCTCATTCGTTTTCAGAATACCGGAAATGCGGAAGCAGTGAATGTTTCTGTTCATGATATGTTGGATGTGACCAAGCTTGATTTGAATACATTTTATCCTGTAGTCGCATCACATTCTTATAGTACTATTGTTCATGTTGATGGTTTTGTGGAATTTGTTTTTAATAATATAAACCTTCCAGATAGTGCCAGCAATGAAGCAGGCTCGCAAGGTTTTGTTATATATCGAATCAAGCCGTTGACAGGAATCGCACCCGGTGAGGTCATCCTTAACACAGCTGAAATATTCTTTGATGATAATCCAGCAGTAGTAACAAATACTACGTTTCATACCATCTACAATTGTGATATGATGGAAGACGTTATCGATAGCGATGAAATTTGCGCGGGTGAGACATTCACATACACAACAGATGACGTATATGTGGATCAATACGAGTGGTACGTGAATGGCGTATTGACATCATCATCATTCAACTTCGAATACAGTTCTGAATTGGTTGGTGATATCGAGATTTCATTGCTTCGCAGCAATCCGCTTTGTATGAGGGAAGATGTATTCACGCTTCAAAATCATCCTTTGCCAGCTACTTTAATCACTGCGAATGGCTGGACGCTTGGTGCACCAGACGGTACAGAGTGGCAGTGGTTTCTCAATAATTTTCCTGTGCCGAATGCAACGGAGCAAACTTATGATGCTATAACAGAAGGTTCGTACAGTGTACTCACGACAAACGAATTTGGCTGTGAATCATTCAGTGAAAGCGTTTCACTTGTTGGGGTATTTGAAATGGGTGATTTTAATATCACTCTTTATCCAAATCCAATGGAAGCGTTTTCTTCTCTTCAAATGCCCGCGGGAAACTATCGTGTATGGATGTACAATTCGCTGGGCGAAATGGTGAATCAATGGAGTAATGCAAAAGGAAATTTGCGTATCGAGAATGAAGGATGGAGGAGTGGATTTTATTTTTTGAAGATTCAAAATGAAATGGGTCAACAAGCAGCACTTAAACTGATCGTCAAATAATTTCAACGTCGCGTTTTATGAAAGGCCCCGATACAAGTGATCGGGGTTTTTTATTTGGGGTAAGCGAATCAATTGGAAAGAACTTCATTTCAATTGCGGATGCATTTTTGTTTTTCGTTCATTGCGCTTGTGAAATCTGAAATACTTTCGCCTCTATGGAAGACCAACGAGTAAAAGCCAATGCGTTCAATAGTAAAACGCTCATGGGCGCTTTGGGAATTGTAATCACAGAAATTGGTGAAGGTTATGTTGAAGCAACCATGCCCGTGGACCAACGAACACACCAACCTTACGGAATATTACATGGTGGTGCGAGTGCGGCACTTGCTGAAACGCTTGGTAGCTTCGGATCACATTATTTGGTGGACAAGGAAGGTGGAATTTGTGTTGGTGTAGACCTCAATATCAATCATATTAAAAGTAAACGCGATGGTATAGTTACCGGTAAGGCGAAGATCATCCATAAAGGTCGCAGTCTACATTTGTGGAGTATTGAAATTGTCGACGAGGCGAATCAATTGATTGCGATTAGTCGCATCACTGTCATGGTGAAACAAAAGAAACAATCATGACCATTCCTGACCTGGATGAAATCGCGTCGAGGAATGAACCATTCGTCATCTGCTCTTTGCCTGCAATCGGCAACGATGTAAGAGAAGCTCATCCATTTTATTATCGAGACAATGTCACTTTTGCTAGTGAAGCCGGAGCGGAATTTTTATTTCAACCTTTTCAGTCGAGCTGTAGTGTCATATCTCAATGTGAAACCACGAAAGAAAACCATCTGAAAAATGTTCAATTTGCGATAAGGGAAATAAAATCAGGGAAAATTGATAAAGTCATCATCAGTAGAATCAAACATGTCCATCGAAGCAAAGATCATTCATTAAATGAATTATTTTCGAGACTGCTGGAAAAGTATCGGGCTGCGTTTGTGTACTTTATGTACCATCCTGAGCATGGCACCTGGATGGGCGCCACACCGGAAGTATTGTTGACGAAAAAAAGACAGCAATTCTCCACTGTTTCATTGGCAGGGACATTGCCTTACAGAAAAGGAGAGGAGGTGAGCTGGGATGAAAAATTATTACATGAACAACGGCTCGTTACGGATTTCATTTCACGTGAGTTGAACAATCTGGGTATACATCCATTTGAAATCGACGGCCCCTCGAATGTAATAGCCGGTCCATTGGCTCACCTAAAAAGTACATTTACTTTTCAATCAGAACTTGAGCTGAACACCATCATTTCAGCTCTTCATCCAACACCTGCTATCTGCGGATTACCTCGTGAAGCTTCAAGGGAATTGATAGCATCTACTGAACTACACCAAAGACGATTATACACCGGATACCTTGGCGTGAATCATCAGAATGGCGATGCAGACTTCTTTGTCAATTTGCGTTGTATGCAAATCTTCGAGGATCACTTTGAATTATTCGTTGGAGGTGGAATCACAGCGGATTCTAATCCAGAATCCGAATGGCAGGAAACAGAAATGAAGTCCAAGGTTTTAATGAACGCTATTTCCTAATGCTCCCGAGTGCGAATATTTGAAGAAGTGTCCAAAATGGCGCACCTTCAAATGAGAATACCGATTGGACAAGTGTAATAGACCAATCTTTGCTTAGCCATATTGAACTAAACACTCGTATCCATCGGCATTTACCACTGTATGATTTCTCAAACATTGGCCAGTTATAGAAATCTCATTGGTATAAGTAGTCACAGTAGTGCGACATCATTTCATTTGAACTTCCGCAACAGCCAACCCTCGAACGAATAACCGAATTACCAAAACGAAAAAAGGCTGTCTCACTGAGACAGCCTTTTTAAAATATTTTTCGCAAATTAGAAATTCAACTGATCCTTGTGATTTCTGAACTCGAGATCTTTCATTGCTTTCTCTTTCATTGAAGCATCTTTCTGTACAGCACTCTTAAGGTTTGTTCCAACTGCAGAACCATCATTGCTGCGGGCAGCAATCACAGCACGGAGATAATCAGCCTGCGCTGAAGTATCGTTACTGGCATCAATGTCAGCTTTTGCACTGCCATTGTCTTTGTTCAACAGTTTTGCAAGTGAAGAATTGAAAGTCTTGTAGCTTCCCATTTTGGATACAGCACCAGAGTAGTCGCCTTTTTGAATGTCTATTAATCCTTTGTTGTAACTTGTTTCAGCAGCACCACCAGCTTCCGTGAAGAATGTCATGGCAGCTGCTCTGTCACCTTTCACACGGCTCACAATACCCATGTTATTGCTTGTCTCATCGCACTTCTTCATGCCATACGCATTTTTCCATTGAGTTTCAGCATCACTCATCTTGTTCTGCATGTAATAAATGCAACCCAAATTGTTGGAAGCGCGATAGTCAGCATCAGATTTCGCTGCAGCAGCTTGATAGATTGCGGCTTGTTTCGATAAATCAGTAACAAGACTTCCGGCTTTCATCAATTCCTCATAAGTCATAGCAGAAGGATTTGTACTTCCGATCTGGATCAATTGCTCGTCACTATATCCTTCCATGTCATATGTCACAATGATTCTGCAACGACGAAGACTTGGGAATATATCCTTCTGAATCTCGACATAGGTCTTTGAAATATTCTTGATTTCGGCCTCTCTTTGAGTGAGGTCAGTAGTCATCTTCAAAACATTGATGATGATGTTGCGATCTGCAATGTTTGATTTCTCCATAGCAAGACGGAAACCTTCCCAGTCTTCTCCTTTTGGAGACATCACTTGCAGATTGTCAGGTGCGTTGGTCAATTTCGCATTATTTGCAATGTCACCAAATGCTTTCTTACCGGCCGCAGATCGTTCGGTGGCAAGATTGTCATTCAACAACATTTCACCTTCAGGGGAAGCGTAGCCAACAAAGTCGATTTTTTTGATGACGAACTTCGGATCCGTGGCCGCTTTTTGAAGAAATGCAGTAAGGTTTACAATATCCAGATCCTTTAATTCAGCAGTCTTCAATGCCGATGAGTTGTAGTCAAAATTGATCTGTGCGCTGTCATTCACATATGAAAGTGTGCGAACGAATTTGTCTTTGCTCATTATTGCCTTGTCATCATTTTTCATAAGATAAGGAGTAGTGATTACACCGTCAGCAAGGAACACCGGTGCGAAGTCAGCTTCTTTGCTGCCTTGTTTTCCGTGCATTCTAATTTCCAGTTTGCTTGTCTCCATGCCGGTTTGGAATGCAACGCGATCTGTATAGCTGAAATTTTTACCCAGTTTGTATGGAATAACAGCGCCGTTGCCGGCAGCTTGTTCACCCTGATAACTTTGCATCTTGTATTTAGATTCTCCACCGCTGTACACGAGTACTGGTGTAGCATCTACGCTTGCCTTTTTAGCAAAATATTTTGGTGGAAATTTTCCGGAAATGGTAACTTCAACAGTATCGCCCCTCACTTCTAGTGGGTTTGGAGTTGCTGTTACTCCCAAATCCTTGATGTGCTGGTCCATTTTCTTAAGTCCGTTGCATGATACAATGATCAGGCTGGACATTACAGCTGCTATAATAACGAGGTAGCTGTTCTTTTTCATGCGTTTAATTGTTTTTGAGTTCATAATTGAATTGCAATGCAAATTTAATACTGCAGAGGTGTCATTAAAACGAAAATCGATAATTGAATGAAGTCTTTTCAACATTGATGCATACAATAGCGCGTGTTTTCTCGATATTTTAATTTGGAATCGAATTATTTCATTCGATTCGAAGAATAGCTACTTGTCGTGTATTACCCTATTGTGATTTTAAGGAATTCATCCCACAATGCATCTTCTGGTGGCGGCGCAATGATGGTCACAGGTTCTTTTTTTACAGGATGCATGAATTCTATTTTTCTTGCATGAAGGTGAATAGAAGCATTGTCATTGGTACGTCGTGCTCCATATTTAATATCGCCTTTGATTGGACAGCCAATGCTGGCAAGTGTCGCTCGTATCTGATGATGTCGCCCCGTTTTGGGATAAACTTCAAGGAAAGTGTAATTGTCGCCTGCTCCAACAACCTTATAACTTAGTTCTGATTCTTTACGATCGTCCTTTGCTTCATTGAATGCAAAAGTTTTATTGAGCTTTTGATCTTTCCATAAGTAGTTAATGATCGTTCCTTCTTGCGGGTCTGGTGTTCCCTTCACTATTGCCCAATAGGTTTTTTGAACTTCACGGAATTTGAACATATTCGAAAGCCGATTCAGTGCTTTTGTTGTTCGCGCGTAAAGAACAATTCCACTTACTGGACGATCAAGTCGATGCACTGTTCCAATAAATGCAAGTCCCGGTTTATTGAATTTCCACTTCACATATCCCTTCACTGTATCACACAACGTGGTATCTCCGCTGATATCGCTTTGAATAATGTCAGAATTCCTCTTATTAATAGCGATGATATGATTGTCTTCATAAAGCACTCGTAAATTTTCCACAGTGCTCATAACGATCGGCTCTTTGGGCGCCGTTTTCCAGTCGCGGATCGAGCGTCCGCCAATTTGCTTTTCTTCCATTGATACTTGTTTTTTATGCGATGGTGACATCGCTTCGTTTAAAGTAAAGTTTAATACTGCTCTTTCTCATTGGGGAAAGCGCGACTCTTCACGTCCTTCACATATTGGTCGACTGCGGCATTGATTTGCTCTGCAGCATTCATATAGCGTCTCAAAAATCGTGGACTGAACTCTAGTGTGAGTCCAAGCATATCGTGCACCACGAGTACCTGCCCATCTACATTGCCTCCGGCACCGATACCTATTGTTGGAATTTCTATGGATGCGGTGACCTGTGCAGCAAGATTGGCTGGAATTTTTTCCAAAACCACGGCAAAACATCCGCAATCGTTCAACATTTTTGCATCGAGCATCAGTCTTTCCGCTTCGGATTCTTCTTTCGCTCTTACCTGATAGGTGCCGAACTTATAAATGCTCTGAGGTGTGAGTCCAAGATGGCCCATCACAGGAATACCGGCAGTGAGAATCCGTTGAATGCTTTCTTTCACTTCTGATCCACCTTCCAACTTCACGGCGTGTGCCCCGCTTTCTTTCATGATTCTTATGGCAGAATACAGCGCTTCTTTGCTGTTGCCTTGATATGAGCCAAAAGGCAAATCCACCACAATCAGACAACGCTTTGCAGCTCGCACCACTCCTTGCGCATGATAGATCATCTGATCCAATGTGATAGGCAGAGTAGTTTCATGTCCGGCCATCACATTGCTGGCGCTGTCCCCAACCAGAATCACATCAATGCCGGCCTCATCCACAAGACGCGCCATACTGTAATCATAAGAGGTGAGCATGGCAATGCGCTCGCCGCGTTGCTTCATCTCTTGAAGTGTATTGGTAGTAATGCGCTTGACTTCTTTATTTACCGACATGTAGCAAAAGTAGGCGGTTGAGTCGCGATTGTTTAATTATCCGAAAAATTGTGTGTCGATTGTTGGAAATCTCAATACCCAACAACCATTTCATTCGGGATGCCTTGGTGTGAACAGGATGTGGTATTTGTTTGTAAGAACGACATGAAATTTTAAAACATCTGTTACGTGCAAACGAGGATTACATTATTTTAGGCACTCAAAATTATTGAATGAAAAAATCATTTATAGGGTTGATCGTTTTGTTGCTGAGCATTATAGGATGTAATAAAGATCCTGAGGTAGTTAAATTCACCAACAACACCATTCCTGATTATCAGGAAATTCCTACTTTGTTGGTCGAGAATTATGTCAATCGACTATACATAGATCTTATTGGAAGAGCACCAACCAATGAAGAAATGAGCCGCGATGTTCTGAGCCTTGAAACCGCGCACCTGACCACTGAATCGAGAGACAATATTGTCGAAATTTTGATGAATGGATCTGCGGCAATTGTTGGTGATTCTACCTATGCACATGCTTATTGTCAGAAGTTTTATGATGACAATAAAGCGAGGTTTTTGGACGGCATTTCAGAAGGAGAGGTATATGAGCAATACTATCTGTACTACTATATTTCTGTGCAAGATAGCATGTCAGGAAATATGCTGGCTTTTGAACTAAATCGGGATCAGTCCAATAGAGTAAAAAGAGTGATTGACGTCAAGACATTGTTTCGAACTGGGCAAATCAGCAATGACGAAATATGCAGAAGGATGTGCTACAATATTATATATGACGATCTGCACATGGGCTCCTTCAATTTCATCAATGCAACATTCGATGATTTGTTTTTCAGGTTTCCCACCGATGAAGAATTGGATGAAGCTTTCGAGCCGATCGAACAAGTTCCATCAAGCGAAGATCCAGATCTGACTGGTTATTTATTCGGCCAGAATTTTTCAAACAAAACAGAGTACCTTCAGATGCTGACATCGACGGAGGAATTTGCGGAAGGAATGATAAGATGGGCGTATGCGGCGTTGCTGTCGCGTGAACCAAGCACATCGGAAATATTCAATAAATTCAGTATGTACAATAGTGGACATAACATAAAAGCAGTTCAGAAATCAATATTGATCACCGATGAGTATGCAGGATTTCAGTAATATGGAAATGGAAAATGGGGAGAGGAAAACGCCTAAAGGACTTCCTTCATTCGTCCACCATAGTTGTAATTGTCAACCACCGACAAAGGGAGTCGGATTGCCGGGAGCGCTTGCCGCCATCAGCGCCGTTTCCGCCTTTTTGGTTGCGTGTAAAAAGGAGCAAGTGGGTGAATATGTGTTGAATGATGTAGCACTTTCAGGCGCCTCAGCTGACAAAGACAAATTGAAATCAAATCAACAATTTGTCAGCATCCTCTACACCAACTTATTTCAAACGGCATTGCCCGCCAGCAGCGTGTTCGTGCTCGATCAACTTTTTCAGAGCATTGGCGACAAAGACCTCGCGAAGGAAGTACTCATCTCTAATTTTTTCAACCAGATCGGTGTTCAATTACCTACTATGCAGGAAATGAATGCGGACATTGATGTCTTCATAGACAATACGTATAAGAAATTTTTTGTGCGTTTACCCAACGCGGCTGAAAGATCATGGGTGAAAAACTTCATTGCTTCCAATGAATATATGACACCGGAATTGGTGTATTTCTCTTTTGCGCTCAGCACGGAGTATCAGTTTTATTAATGACAATTCACACAGTCAATTACTAGCAGACGACACATGAAAAGAAGAGAATTCATCAAGAAAACAGCACTCACCACAGCGGGTGCATTGGTGGCACCCTATATTCTTCCAAGCGGCAGATTGTTTGCTCCAACAGGTTCAAGAACTTCGCAACATGTAGTTCTAGTAATGTTCGCAGGTGGCGTTCGACATCAGGAGAGTGTGGATATGACCTACCTTGAAGGGAGTCAGATCATCGATCCATACCCGGGAAATATCATGTACAATATGCTCACCGGTGAAGCTCCGGTGATGAAAATAGCATACGGAACTGGGCAAGGTGGCATCAACCCCATCCCGATGCTCAGCTCATTCGCTGCCAATGGTAGTCTGCAAGCCAATGGAACGCTTTTTAAAGAAGTGAGGGCATTGTCCGCAGGTCATTTCGGCGGACTCAATTCTATTATTCAAGGCGCAGATATTACAGGTCAGGGACTAAAACAGCGACCTCTCAATCCTACCATTTTCGAATATCTCCGCCGACACGGAGGATACAGTGCAACCGATACATGGTTCGTTGGAAATGGAATTGATGGTTCAATTCCACTATTGAATTATAGCGGAAATCCGGATTATGGAATTAAGTACGGAGCTAATTTTTTTGCACCGCTTGTTACATTCAATGAAAACGGATTCGATCAACTTTCTCATGGAAAAATTTATCATCCGGAAAATGAATTGGCGCCGATGCATGCATTGAAAACTTTCCTTGACAACTCATTTTCGCAATATGGCGGCTCATTGGGATCGCTTGGCAACACAGAGGAAGAAAAACAACAGATCAAAACGTTTATGAATCTGATGTATGAAAAAGTTCAAAACGGCACCATCAATTTACCTCCAGTCGCCGACAACGGTGATGCTTACACGGTAGGATTTGCGTCGGAAGTAATGGCCTATTTCAAACCTGCTTTCATGTGTGTGAATCTCAGCAATGTCGACGTGTGCCACAGCAATTTCACAGGCTATGTAAGTGCACTTCACCGTGCTGATCATGCGGTTGGATATCTGTGGGACGTCATACAATCTATCCCTGAACTTGCCGGCAACACCGACATCATTTGTATTCCTGAGTGCGGAAGAAATGCCACACCAAATTCAATCCTAGATGTCAATTCATGGGCGGCATACGATCACAGCGATACAAACGCATTGCGCATATGGTCATTGATGGCTGGTCCGTCATTTCCACAGAATCATATCGTGGGTTCCGATTCTAACGTCGTAGGACAAGTGACGGATGCGATGCTCACGGTCGCCGATTTATTGGGTGTAAAGAGTGAAGTTGCCGCAGGCGGATTTATTGATTCCGGATCACAATCATTTTTAGATCTATTGTGATGACTAGGTTCAATTTACATAGCATCAGAATAAATGGCGCCATCGTCGTCTTGCTTTTCACGGCATTCTCAA
>JAYTMF010000038.1:0-1747 GCA_043728755.1 Flavobacteriales bacterium | reverse complement strand
GCCAGGTTTTTAAGATTCCATTGCTGCGATGGAACGAACCAGAGAACTATGCCTATGATTCAATTAAAGTGAATGAGTCTCCAGGAATGATCGGCTTATTCTTTTCCGAAGATGGTAAGTCTGTTGCTATCAACATGAAGCATGCGCAAAGTTTGTCTAAAGAAAAGTGCGACCATCTTTCTCATGATGTCGAGCGTATTACTGCTGAGTTTGAATTTGACAAAACACATATTATTGGCAGAGCTCTCGGTCAGCGACTGTATGTCGAACTCATGATGGAGGAGCTGATTTTGTTTATTGGTTTGAGTCTTCTGCTGACAACAATTTTTCTCTTCATCGCTTTCAGGTCAGTGTGGGGCGTCATTATTCCAACGCTGGTGGTGCTTATCTCCATCGTATGGACACTCGGATTTATCAAGATCCTTGGGAAAGATCTCGATCTGATGTTGACCGTCTTACCTACTATCATTTTTGTGGTGGGCATGAGTGACTCCGTACACGTACTCACCAAATATTTACAGGAATTGCGCAACGGAAAAGGTAAGGCCGAGGCAATCAAATACGCATTCCGAAGTATCAGACTCGCAACATTTCTAACGGCATTGACAACATCGATCGGTTTTATGACGCTCGTGTTTTCAAATATTCAGCCTATATCCGATTTCGGAGTCTATACTTCGGTGGGCATCATGCTCGCATATGGTCTCACCTATTCTATGCTACCGGCCGTCCTACTTCTGGCTAAGCCTAAGCGCATGCATCAATTCGCTGTATCGGAAGATTTCTGGACGGCGAAATTGCATTTTGCATTGCGGTGGGTGATGCGAAAAAGGAAAGCGATCGTCATCGGTATGACTGTGGTTGTTGCACTGAGCGTTGTCGCCATTTTCAATATAAAGGTCGATAATAAAATGCTTGAAGATCTTCGTGATAATCATAGATTGAAGCAGGAATTTTTCTTCATGGAGGATCACTTCTCCGGTGTGCGACCATTCGAAATGGCCATTGTTTTGGAGAATGACACGCAGGTTTATTCATTGCCGTTTTTGCAAGACCTTGATCGTATTGATGCTTATCTGAAAACTGAATATGGAGTGGGAAGTTTAATCTCAGTAGTAGAGATGATCAAATCTGCGAACAAAGCACTGAATGCCGGGCAGCAGGAATTTTATACCATTCCTGTTGAGGAGAATGACCTCCGCTTGTCCGAAAAATTTCTCAAACGAAAGGACTTGTCAGAACTCGTCCGTCTGTGCTACAATAGAGATCAGAACACGCTGCGCATCAGTGGGAAAGTAGGTGATTTTGGTAGGCAACATTACGATAGCCTGAACGTGAAACTTAATCAATTCATTGCGGAAAATTGTCGTACTTCATTTGATCATCACGTCACAGGAACGGCGCACCTCATTGATCTCAACAATAAATATCTCGTGGAGAATATGCTGTGGGATCTCCTTCTTTCTATCACAGCAATCGGCCTGGTGATGGGCGTCGTATACAAATCCGTGAGGATGGTCTTATTGACCATAATACCCAATGTGATCCCTTTGTTAATCGTTGGTGGTATCATGGGTGTGACTGGCATTCCATTGAAGGTATCTACATCTATTATTTTCAACATCGCCTTTGGAATTGCAGTGGATGACACCATACATTTCCTCGCCAGCGTTCGCACATTTTTACGTGAAGGAAAGTCTTCTATTTACGCTGTGAAGCGCGCTTTTCTCACTACGGGAAAAGCAAT
>JAYTMF010000037.1:0-1014 GCA_043728755.1 Flavobacteriales bacterium | reverse complement strand
GTCAAAGACAATCCTTTTTTTGCGTAAGTTGCGCCAAAACGGTGGATATACTGAGGGGCATTTTCCACTTGCTTGCCGCTGAGATTGCCTTCAACGATTTGATTATTGACAATTGTCGTCGTTTTGAAATCTTTATAAGTCGCATCAATAAAACTCATGGACGCAAAAACGCTCAAATTACCAAAAGCTGATTTTGGGTTAAAAGCCGCAATTGGGTCAATTTCCACGTACATTTCTGCACCTTTTGACACGCTTTGACCCAAATTCGTTCTGAATTGGTAGGTTTTATTCGCAGCATCCAAGCGGCTGATTGTGCCGACGCGGTCATTGTAATTCAAGTAAAAATAGTCAACGTCAAAATTCAGCCACGTGCCGACTTTGCCGCGATAGCCAAAATCAAAATTAAACCCTGTGGCGTCTTTTAAGTTTTCGTCAATCACATCGGTCGTCGCGGGCGGCGTGAGGTCTGAGTACAAAACGGGGCGATAGGCTTGCGAAAAATTAGTGTAAAATTCGGATTGTTTTGTTGGATGAAACTCCGCACCGATGCCACCTAACACAAAAGTTCGACTGCGTTTGATGTTTGAAATTCGGTTTTCGCTACCATCCGTTTTGAAACTCAAACGACCATCGGCAAGTGTCGAAATTTGTTCCAAACGCACGCCGCCTGTCATTAAAAAACGGTCTGAAAAACGGAAAACGTTTTCGGCAAAAGCCGCATAATTTTCATTTTTAAGATCCAAGTCAGTAGTATAATTTGGGTCAATGAGCTGCATATTATAGTCCGTTCCCGTGTTTCCTTTGCCTCTAAGTTGACGGTCGGTGTTGCCGTTAAAATAGCGCAATCCCGTTACAAGCGTGTTTTTTCGATTAAAAAGCGTGTAATTTGTCAACAAACGCGCTTCGGAACCAACGTTTTTATAGAAATCGCGGTCAATTTGGCGGTTTGTACTGAGGGGGTCTTTAGTCGTAATCGGCGCTACAAAACCAATGCTGTTGCGTTCGCCAATTGTG
>JAYTMF010000036.1:0-5919 GCA_043728755.1 Flavobacteriales bacterium | reverse complement strand
AGCGGGTTGTGCACATCCGTTGATGACCAGAGAAAAAACCAGAAAAAATATTGATGACATAGTGTGCATGGGCCAATAATTAATTCGTAATTCGAGTATTTCTACGACATAAAATTATGCCGCGATCGATGCACATCCATAAGAGGATCTCAGCCCTGCTTTTCAATGAATTCCTTTTGTTGCCAGATAACGCTCAGCATCCAAGGCTGCCATACATCCAGTACCGGCTGCGGTGACAGCCTGTCTGTATGTTTTGTCGGCAGCATCACCGGCTACAAAGACACCTTCGATATTTGTTTTTGCAGTCCCAAGAATGTTTTTGATATAGCCTACCTCGTCTGTGTCAATCCAAGGCTTGAATACATCCGTATTCGGCTTGTGGCCAATGGCTACGAAAAATCCGGTCGCGCTTAGTGTCAATTCTTCGCCCGTAACTACATTCTTCACCTTCACTGCTTCAAGTCCTGTTTCACCAATCAGATCCACGGTTTCAGTGCTCCACAACACGTCGATGTTCGCTGTATTCTCCACACGATGTTGCATGGCTTTCGATGCACGCATTTTTTCACTGCGTACGAGCATATATACTTTTCTGCAAAGCTTCGCTAGATAAGTGGCTTCCTCTGCGGCAGTATCACCCGCTCCAACGATCACCACATCCTGATTGCGGTAGAAAAATCCGTCGCAAACGGCACAGGCACTCACACCGCCGCCTGCATCACGCAATCGCGTTTCGTTTGGAAGTCCCAGCCACTTGGCACTTGCGCCCGTTGCTATGATAACGGAATCTGCCATTATGGACTGCTTTCCATTATCAATTTCCACGTAGTGTTTCGGTCCGGTGAAATCAACTTTTGTCACCCATCCACTGCGAACATCAGTATCAAATCGTATGGCTTGTTTCTTAAGATCTTCCATCATAGTAGGACCTTTAACGCCATCGGCATACCCGGGAAAATTGTCGACTTCGGTGGTATCCATGAGTTGACCGCCGGGTTGTGTTCCTTCATACATCACCGGTCTCATATCTGCTCGTGCTGCATAGATAGCTGCTGTGTAGCCGGCAGGTCCACTTCCTATAATGAGACACTTTACGTGTTCTGTTGCTTCATTCATAATCTGAAAATAAAATTTGGAGTGCAAATATACCTGCACGTTCTGCGCTGTTTATTCTTGATTGGTGAGTTTGATCACATAATATGAACGAAATTTTTACATCTCATTGGAGGGCTGATGAATGAACGCGGTGCTAGCATCCTTTGCCGAAGGAACTGGGACTAAATGAAGGGCCGCGCCGCACACCGAGGCATGATACCACTTATAATTATCGCCCGATTTGATTCTCAATACTGATTAGGTTTGTATGGATTCTCCGTTATGAAATTCATCTCAGCTGCAACACAGGAAAATATTCGCACGGCATGGAATGCCATTGGCAGCCAGAAGTTGCGCAGTTTCATCACTGTGAGCATCATTGCGTTGGGAATTATGGCCTTGGTAGCTATGATCACAGCAACTGCGGCATTGGAAAACAAAGTCAACACGGAATTTTCCCGGTTAGGAAGCAATACGTTTACTATTCGCGGTGGATGGAATGGTGGAAGAGGTGGAATGCGTGAGATGAAGAATGAACCGGTCAGTTTTTATGAAGCTCAAAAATTCAAAGATGAGTTTGAATTCGATGCGATCGTTTCAATTACAGCTCGTGGATCTTTCAATGCAACTGTGAAATATGGCAACGAAAAGACGAATCCAAACATCAGGGTGATTGGCTGTGATGCGCCTTATCTCAGTCTTTCAGGTTATAAAATGTCGGAGGGAAGAAATTTCTCGGAGGCGGAATTAAAGAATGGCGCCAACGTGGTCATCCTCGGAGCCGACATCATCCAAAAACTTTTTCCCGATGGAAATCAGGCCGTCGGAAAGGAAGTGTTTATTGGGAATTATAAATATGAAGTGATTGGTGCATTGCTCTCAAAGGGCAACACCATTGGATTTTCGGGTGATAGCCAATGTCTTATTCCCGTTGGTAATGTGCGGAAAAATTTTGCCACAGATGACACGGAATACATGTTGAATATTCGTGTGAATGATGTAGGGCGCCTGGATGAAGCCATCAGTGAAGCGCACGGTGTGATGCGCGTTGTCAGGAGTGATCTTCTGGGCGCTGACGATACTTTCGAAATGAATAAAAGTGATCAGTTCGCAAAGGATCTCAACGAACTGACGGCCAACATTACCATCGGCGCATCCATCATCGGGTTCATTACATTACTTGGTGCTGCAATCGGTCTGATGAATATCATGCTGGTTTCTGTTACAGAAAGAACGCGTGAAATTGGCGTGCGCAAAGCCGTTGGTGCTAGTTCGAAAACGATTCGATCGCAGTTCTTGATCGAAGCAATTATGATTGGTCAGATTGGTGGAGTAATCGGTATCGTGCTTGGTATTCTGATGGGAAATATTGTCTCCTATTTTGTGAAAACAGACTTTACCATTCCATGGGCATGGATTGCTCTGGGCGTAACCATTTGTTTGATCGTCAGTGTAGTGAGTGGCTATTATCCAGCGAAAAAAGCTGCTAGCCTCGACCCGATTGAGTCTTTGCGTTATGAGTGATACCGATTGGACAAGTGTAATAGTCCAATCTTTGCTTCGTCAGATTGAACTAAACACTTGTATCCATCGGCATTTACCACTGTATGATTTCTCAAACATTGGCCTGTATTATAAATCACATTGGTATAATCTTTAGCTTACTTTGAGTTTCCGAATTTTATCGATACGCGCAAGTTCGAGTTCTATTTCCCAGGTCTGCTTTTCATCGAGTTCGCCTTTCTTCAAGGCCAACAGCAGTTTGCCCGTGTCAATCATCTCTCTTGTATTCACTTCTTCCGGTAATGCCTCGCTGAATTCGTTGAACAACATGCGAAACAGCACCATGTAATATTCCTGGGTAATGATGAATGCCTGCACGACTTTCATAAGATGATGAAACGATGTGCAATTCATCATTGTCAGTTTCAATGCGCTGATGTGACTTTCGTATTGCTCTATGAAATCAATGCGGTTGGCAGGATTTGACGACCATAGCAAAGGCGAACTGCTTTGCAGGATTTCTCCATCATGCAACACATATTCTGAGAGCGTCAAATCATGAAGCTGCTGCATTTTTTTTGACAGCAGTGTGGGCACCATGTATTTCTGAAGAAGCTCGTTTTTTAACATAAACAGTTTTTCTTCGATCGCGAAGCGAATGTCTTGTGCATCAACAGATCCGGTAATTCCAAACGCGAGAAGGGCGTCTTTTTTTTCCATAGGCCAAACCTATACGCAAAACTTTGAAAATCGTTTTAGTCCATGTTGAAAAAGCACACATCACGGCGCACAGAAATGTAAAGGTTGCACTGTGCACATTCACAGTTCTATATTTGCCATCCTCATGAAAAAATTCTTTACAACAATGAATATTATTGTGCTTGCAATCGCTTCACTATTGACTTTGAATAGTTGTGACAACAAAGGCAAAACGGTTGATACAGTAACGAAACAAAACGATTCAGCCACTTTGATCGGCTTATTGGTGAATGGTGTCACAGATGCCAACACAGGTTCTCGCACGGGTATGGTGGAGGTGAAGGGCAGCATGATTATTTATAGAGAGGGAAAGCTTTATATCTGGTCCACACAAGGCAAGAGCACATTTTTGAAGGATAGTACTACGGTAAATAATTACCTGTTTTCTTTTGGCAACAAAACCTATGAGCAAGGTATTTATATGTTGGGAAATGCAGAAACGAATATGTGCCCGGTGATCATCAATCCCACTGAACCGATTTGTGAAATTGGTTTCCGTACCACGAATTTCGAATCTAGCTTATATGCGATCAATTCTAAAGAGAACGAAGGATGGGCCACCTATATGTCAAAGGAACCCGGCCTTCTGAAAGCCATCAAGGATGCGAAAGTAGGTGCGGCAAAATCTCCGGGAATGAAGGCACAATATGATCAGCAGGTGGTTGCGAAGGAAAATGAATTGCTTCAATTGCAAGCGTCGCTTATCAAAGAATTTCCGAATACACATCTCGCAAAAATTCTCACCTGGAAGCAAGAGCCCAACAAGACGGACATTAAAACATACTGGGACAATATCGACTTCAGTGATGAAAGTGTGGTGAGAAGCCGTGTGCTTACAGATCGCATCGAAAGTTTCATGCGTTCCTTTTCAAAAGGAGAGGAAAGTGGATTCATCAATTGCGTAGCTACCGTTGCCGATAAAGCAAAAGCAAACGACAAGGTACTCGAGTTTTCGCTCAATCAAATGCTCACCGGTTTTTATGAGAGCAATATGGAAAACATTTGTGCTTACATCATCGACAATTATGTAAATGGCGATGCATGCGGTGATGCTGACCTCAGCAATATCATCAAGAGCACTGCGGAAAGTATTCAGAATCTCAGCGTCGGAAAAACACCACCGAATTTTTCGCTTGCAGGACTCGACGGAAAAAATGTCGATCTGTACGCAACTTCAAAAAAGAATAAGTACACTCTCGTAATGTTCTGGAGCAGTTGGTGTGAACACTGTAAGGGTGAAGCACCGGATGTCATTGCGTGTTACAATCTCTGGCACGCAAAAGGATTTGAGATCATCGGCGTTTCTATCGACAGAAATAAAATGGTATGGGAAAATACCGTGAAGGATCGCGGCTTCACCTTTCCGAATGTCTGCGGAATGGCCGAATACCAATCTCCCGTTGCGAAGGACTTTCGCATGACGCGCACACCCACTTTTTTCCTTCTTGACAGCAACAAGCAAATTGTGTTGAAACCAAAAGGCATTCGCGAAGTGCAGGCATATCTGGCAAGTCACCTTAAGTAAATCTTTGCAGGGCGTAGCCGCGATTGTGTTTCTTTTGTGAAATACAATGCAACAATTAACGAAGGATTCTGTCAAAATTCACGGCCACCGCGGATGGCGTGGTCGCTACCCGGAGAATACTATTTACGCCCTTTCTGCAGCCACCAAACTCGGTGTGGATGCCATAGAGGTGGACGTGGTGATGATGAAGAACGGTGAGATTCTCATTTCACATGATCCTTATATGCATCGTGAAATATGCAGCGGGCCCGACGGAAAAGCCATTGCTGCAACGGAAGAGTCGCTCTACAATATCTACGAGATGAGCGCGGACATGATCAAGACTTTTCAATGCGGTGCTTTTCCACATCCGCGATTTCCATCACAAAAGCAAATCCCCGGATTGTACAAGCCCATGCTGGTTGAAGCTGTGAAAGCCATTCGCGAGTTGTCGCAATTGCTTGGTCGCAACGAACCATTGTGGAATATTGAGATAAAAAGTCATCCTGATTGGGACTTTATTTTCCAGCCGGAACCCGCTGAATACATCAAGCAGTTTCTCGCGGAATTCGAATTGCTCAACTTTTCTGAAAATTGCGTCATTCAAAGTTTTGACAAGCGTATTTTGAGAGAATTGCACCATAAAGCGCCACTGCAAAAACTTGTTTTGCTTATAGATGCTTTCGGGAAATCACCTCAGGAGGAATTATCAGAGCTTGGATTTGTTCCGTATGGCTACAGTCCCAATTATAAAATTGTGGACGCCGCGACCGCCGTTTACTGCATCGAAAACAACATTGAACTCATCACATGGACTGTGAACAATCCTGCGGAAATGAAGGCGATGATGGTGCTTGGTGTGAAGCACATTATCACGGATTATCCGGATATTGCTATGAAGTTGAGGGAAGAGGGATTCAGTGGTTAGCATCTAGGGAATAGTGAATTGATAACAGAACTCGAAAATAGTTTCATTCTTTTTATGGAATTTCAACCTTTACGTCATCTTTACATATACAATGGCAAAACCCTTTAAAAAACTTTACCGACAAAAAACC
>JAYTMF010000035.1:0-4484 GCA_043728755.1 Flavobacteriales bacterium | reverse complement strand
GATTGTTAGCATTTTACTATGACTACCATCCTTTAACAAGCCGCCAAAAATTCGGGCTACTTGTGGATAAAATGGATGGGACAGAACCTACAACCATTTATCCGCCAAGTGATTTTTATCAATTGTCTGTATTTAAACCAAACGAGCTTGTCTCCAACAACACAAAATTTATTCTGTCTGCAAGCATTTCACACCCTGTTATCTATAGCTATAATCAACGACTTGAAGCAATAGATTCACTCATTATCCCAGTTCAACATTGGGTCGATCCGGCTTCACTACTTGCGGATTCTACATATGCTGCACTTTGTAAAAAAGGATCCTTTGATTTTGGTGCAAAAGCACTTATAGATACTTGTAGCAAATCGCTCGGCATCAAATTGATCAATGATTCGACATTGAGCTACACCTCGTGCAACACCATGAATAGGGTTACAGAATCTATTGTTCATATTGACATTGACGGACATTTTACCTTCCAGCGCATGAGAGAAACTAACTCTATGGATATCATGAAAAAAAACCACGAACATCCCGAGTTGAAAATTGAAAAGCAGGATGTGGAATTCATGATTCAAACTGTATCATCGGTTTGCGCCAATGGACATCAATTTTACATCACCCTAGGACCTGAAATGAGGCTTGACGAGGGAACCTTTGATGACTATACAAAAAGCCAGGCATCCGCTCCGAAAAAAGGAAAAACAAATATTCATGTGTATCATTTTCTTTACAAACCATGAAACATCTTTTGTTGTTGATTCTTTTCTGTCTGGCTTCTCATTTCATTCAATCTCAAAACTGTCAATTGGCAACAGTGGATGGAAAAGCTATTGAGATCAGTGAGCGCTCTCTGGTAATATTAGTGAATAACATGAATTGTATGGGATGTTTTGAAGACCTGAGTACAATTTGTAAAAAACTGAAATCAACTGTTTCGGAATTTTATGTGCTGTTTGACACTAAATTAATTCAGCCTTATGAGCGGTATCAAAAAATTTCAGAAGTGGAGAAAAATTTACATTTCAAAAACGTGAAATTCATTTTCTTGGAGCTAAACTCATATGCTGGATATGGCGAATTCAATTGTCCTCAATGCGATTTGACCCGATCACCCAATATTGTCTTACGGATCAACGGTCAAAATCTCTGTCAATGCAACAATTCTTTGTTCAATGATGAGGCGAACATTGTTCAGATTGTAAAAGAAATAAAGATGCAATTCAAGAGCAAATAGGCCTCATATAAAGAATGGCTAATTCAACGAAAAATTCACCTCCCCTTGCTTCATCAACCTATAGTGATGCGCAAGTCTCGCAAGAAGATTACTAAAGGTTGTCATGGCATCTGTCGTTTCTTCTGAGATCGGCTCCTTCTTCAAACGCAACACCAACATGCCGTACAACGCAGTAAGACATACCTCCACGTCGTTGGTGATCTTGCCGTCTGTGCGGCCGACATATTCCTGAATGTTGGTTTGAGCTTTG
Organism: Flavobacteriales bacterium; assembly: GCA_043728755.1. Taxonomy (GTDB): domain Bacteria; phylum Bacteroidota; class Bacteroidia; order Flavobacteriales_D; family Sanyastnellaceae; genus JAIBBG01. The sequence goes on along the minus strand of JAYTMF010000035.1, from coordinate 2,997 downwards.
CGATAAAGTTCAATGTAGGTTTTGTCCTTCACCAAATTGAGCATCGTGTTGTGCAAATAATTTAATTCGAAAATCAACTCGTGCACTTCGGTGATATGTCCCCGCATCTCTACACCTTCCTTTTTCATTTCGGACATCAACTTGTTGAACCAAATGCTCTCCTCTTTGAATGCTTCATTGTCAGGTGTGAAGGAGCGTATAAAATCTTCTAGTGCAACGGTATCAAAGTCCACGGCACGCACCAAGTCTTCCATCTGCCAAAGAAAGATGATATACTCCGCTACATTCTGCCTTAATTTTTGTTCTGCTAAATTCATTTCTTCACTTTTTCTGCACGGTATTCTTCATTCAAACCTGCGATGACCTCGGCTGTGATGTCGTATGCATCATTGCCATAAAGTATTACACGGAATTCACTCTGCTTGTTGATCACATAGTCAATGCCGCGTTGTTTTGAAAACGTCTTCAGATATTTATTCACTCTGGCCATCAACTCTTCGTGCATTTCTGCTTCTTTCCTTTTGAGCACACCTACTTCACTTTCCTGAATACCATCCATTTCTGCCTGTAATTTTTCCATCTCTACCTGCAACGCCATTGCCTCAGACTGTGGCATGTTCGGATGCTCCTGAGCATACCGCATGTTGTTGTCAAATTTTTGTTGCCGCGAACCAAACGCTTCCTTAACGCGCAATTCGGCCGCTTTCATTTTCTGCTCGAGATCCTTTCCCTTTTCAGAAATAAACTCATACTTCTCATTCAATGTGTCGCCATTTACATATGCGACCACAGTAGATTTAACACCTTCATCGCCGCTAAATGCCTCTGCAATTTTCACCTCTTTGGGAACATCCGAGATTGCCTTGCTATTCACCGATGTTTTATAAAGAAGATAGCCAACAGCTATCGTCAACACAACACTTAACGTCATCGAAATTTTTGCCAACATATTTTATGTATTTGAAAGGGATTGATAAGCTATATGAAAATCTCCGTGCATTTGCGAAAATCTGGACAATGTTCCATGGATCAACTCGGGCGTGCACAGTGCCTTCACATCATCGGGACCACTCACTCCGTCATGACTGATCTTGTAGGTCTGCTTGTATGGACCCGCTTCCATCTCAATAATGTATTTGTCATTGTATGAGAAGATGGATATCTTCATTTGTGGATGTGGTACTTGCGCTATGATTCTCATTTCGATGGCAAAAATAACGACTCATCAAAATTCTAACTGTGAAATGAACATCATTGCGGGCAACAATTTCTACATTCGCCGGAATGCTTGTGCGAGATCTGCCCAAATACCATCATCATCAGGTAGCAAGTCTTGCCTGGGCAATTGCTTCGGCTCCGTTGATGTATGAAGATTCTGCAAGCCTTCCTCTTTTGAGCGAGAACTGGTGTGATGACCAATTCACAAAACATGCAGATTGGCTAAAGCAACTCGACTTCGATCCTTCCCCACTGATTCAATGGATGGAAAAAGAGGATCAAAAATTGTTGGGCAAGCGTTTTGAATCCATGCTCGCATTCTGGTTTCAACATAGTCCCTTCTTTGACTGTTTCTTTCGAAATTACACTTTGAAAAAAGACAAGAACACCACCGGTGAAATTGACTTCATTCTCAAAGACAAAATGAACAATGAAATTTTTCATCTGGAAGTTGCATGCAAGTACTACATTGGAGTGAATCATTCGCGTTTGTGGAAGTATTGGATAGGTCCAAATGGCCACGACAGTTTGCTTCAGAAAATGGAAAAACTTAAACATCAAGTTCAGATTTTTTCCAGAATTGAAGGGAAAGAATTTCTAACGCAACAAGCGCTTCCTGTTATGAAGTCTTATGTACTGCTCAAAGGATTTTTCTTCCATCCGATCAGAGAAATCCACAGTCCGCTTGCTCCACAACATTCCCATGCACACTACAATCCCGGTTGGTATATACGTCAAAGTGAACTCGGGGATTTTGCAGATCAGACAACACAGTGGATGGTATTATCGAAAACTTACTGGACTTGCATGTACCACTTTTCTATCCGGGAAAACCCTGTGCTGAACGGAGAAGAAATGATCCTTGAGGTAAATGAACTCATCAATAGAAAAAGAAAATCCGTTATGATCATGCAGGTGAGAATGGATGATGAAATGGTAAGCGAGTTATCTCGGGGCTTTGTCATTCCCGATTCCGTCTTCTGAAATAATTCAATATCTAACGATCCGATTCTGATGTTCGGCTACTGATATATTATGTCATTTTCTGCACTTCGAGACCTTGCTTATACCACTGTATGATTTCTCAAACATTGGCCTGTTTTATAAGTCACATGGGTATTACATCACCAATAATGGAAAGCACCAATCCACCAAGTAAACCGCCGGTAAGTCCTGTAATCACACGAGTGAGAATGAAAAGATAATGTTGAGTTCGATGTTGTCGGCATTTGGAAGAATGGCACTCCACAATGTGCCGATCATGAATCCAAAATACGCGATGAGCAACGCCTTCTTCCTGTCAATATTATCGAGATAAAAGACACCGGCAAAAGTGGTGACAAATGCAGCAATTCCTTATGATGCTACCAGCATTCCATCTTGGGTCGGCGTGATCTCCAACTGCTTTTTGAGCACATCGCCCATTGGCATCATGATCATGAAATCGACAATGTTGCTGAATTGTATTGCTGCCAGAATCAACAGCAACATTCTTTCACTCTTCGTATGAACTGATTTCATACGCACTCCTTATACCAATTATAGCCATAAATTAGTCCAATCTGCTTGTTCTTTTTCATCAATACGTCTTCAAAAAATAGTTCCGTAGCTAAGGCTATGCAACGATTTTTTTCATCGCCTTGATAAAAAAACCACTTCCCATCCTTAGACCAATTTATGGTTATAATTGGTATTATTCATTCGGAATGAAAGCGCTGCGCTGTGACATTTGCGGACTTGTTCAATGATCGCATCTGTATTTTCTGCCTCAATTTCAAT
>JAYTMF010000034.1:0-3040 GCA_043728755.1 Flavobacteriales bacterium | reverse complement strand
CCCTTGCCTTTTGAAAGGCCGGTCTGTCTGCCGTATAACTCAGCCATCACAAGTTTGGGATCCGTGCCCATCGCCAACGGATGTGCATGGTCGCGATATGCTGTGATCACATTGTCATCTTTTGTAATGGCTTCCATCATTCCCGAGAGAATGGCTTCTTGTCCAATGTACAAGTGACAAAACCCTCCGAATTTTTGCTGGATATAGAGATGGCCGCACTTCTCTTCGAAGCGACGCATCAAAAGCATTTCTCTGTACCAACGCACATAGATATCTTTCGTGAAGCGCGCTTCATTGGTTCCACTCACTTTGTGATGCATCTTTTTGTTGGTTGCTATTTCTGTCGCCATGGTGAAATATTGTTGTTGCAAATATAGTTTCTTGAGAGGTCGAACAATGCAAAACCCCATGGATGTTATGCGTTGCGCATCCAATAGCCGCGCTGAAAATGGAGGGCAATCGTATCGTTGTTTTTAAAGTTTGTGCAAAGTGGAAGTTTGACTTAGCTGAACTGGCGCAAAAATCTCACATCGTTTTCGAAGAACATGCGCAAATCCTCAATTTGATATCTGAGCATGGTAATTCTTTCTATGCCCATGCCGAATGCAAATCCGCTGTATTTCTCTGGATCAATACCACTTGCTGAAAGAACTGCAGGGTCTACCATTCCGCAGCCCATGATTTCCAGCCAGCCTGTTCCTTTGGTAATTCTGTAGTCTGCTTCAGAATTAAGTCCCCAATACACATCCATTTCTGCACTAGGTTCCGTGAAAGGAAAATAGGAGGGACGCAGACGAATTTTAGCCTTGCCAAAAAATTCTTGCGTGAAATAAAGCAAGGTCTGTTTCATATCGGCGAAGGAAACGCCTTCATCGATATACAAGCCTTCTATCTGGTGAAATTGACAATGTGCGCGCGCACTTACTGCTTCATTTCTAAAAACACGACCTGGCATAACGATTCTGATCGGAGGTTTTTGCGTTTCCATGGCGCGCACCTGCACACTGCTCGTGTGCGTGCGCAATACCATTTCTTTTTGTCCTTCGTCACCGGCTTTCTGAATGAAAAAAGTATCCTGCATATCTCGCGCAGGGTGTTCCGGTGGGAAGTTGAGACCGGAAAAGACATGCCAGTCATCCTCGATTTCCGGCCCATCAGCAACGGTGAATCCAATACGTGAGAAAATGTCAAGAATCTCTCCCCTCACAATAGAAAGAGGATGTCGCGATCCGACCGGCATCCCACCGGACGGTCGCGTATAGTCCATGGAATCATCCGCTCCTGTAGCTCCTCCTTCGTTCAGTTGTAGTGAATCCAGCTTTTCCTGTACGGCCGTTTTGAGTTTATTTAGCTCCTGTCCCAGAACTTTCTTCTGCTCGTTGGACACCTTCTTAAACTCTTCGAACAGGTCATTCAACAGTCCTTTTCTACCGAGATATTTGATGCGAAAATTTTCCACCTCCTGACTTTTATCTGTCATGAAAGCACTTACATCAGCGAGGTATTGGTTGATTTTCTCTTGCATCGGTAGAAATTACTTATGTGTTTTTTGCATCACCACCATGGTCATCACGACGTCTTTCAGAGGTCTATCGCCCGGAGCGGTAGGCTGGGCGGCTATACTATCCAGCACGTCCATCCCTTTGATCACCTCGCCGAAAACAGTGTAGCTCATGTCAAGTTGTGCAGTACCTCCGAGAGTTTTGTAAAGTTGTTTTTGTTCGTCTGAGTATTTGAATCCGGGCATGACGGCAGAGCAGTTGAGTTCCAGCTGCCCCAGTTGCATGTCGTTCCATGTCTGACCTTGAACAATATAGAACTGACTTCCGCTCGAAGCTTTTTGAGGGTTCACCTGATCGCCTTGCCTTGCGGCCGACAAAGCTCCCTTTTTGTGAACGAGGTTCGATCTGAATTCAGCAGGGACGGTATAGCCCGGGCCACCACCACCGAGCATTTGCGTTTGAGCAGCACCACGGCTACCAGGATCGCCTCCCTGAATCATGAAGTTGCGGATGCATCTGTGGAAAAGTAGACCGTCGTAATATTTCTCTTCTGCAAGTTTCAGGAAATTGTCTCTGTGCAAAGGAGTTTCATTGTAAAGCGCCACCAACATGTCGCCATAATTCGTTTTGATTTTCACTTTTGCGAGATCCGGCAAAAGATTGCTGCCAGTTTCGGCAATTTCAGATTTTGGCTCTTCAGTGTTGGCCTTTATGGCTTCACTCGTTACTTCTTTTTTAGAAGTTTCGCTTTTGTTTTTGCATCCTGATGCACTGCAAAATACAATGGCTGTGGAGCAACTAATAAGGAGAATGCTAAGTCTTTTCATTGTCTGTCGATTTTCGGCGGGCGAATTTAAGACGAAGAGCGCACCCAAAGGAAGAAGTAGAGGCAGAAGTATTGAATCTTCGTTGATGATTTTCAACAACGGAATTTTTATACTCTGAATATTTGGTCGTTGATGTGAAGAAAAAGGGTGTTTCTTTGTTTCGCTTAAAACTAGAAGCTCATATGAAACGTTCACGTATATTTATGATGTTTGGAACCGCCATGTTGGTGAGCCTTTTCTTCGCTATCAGCGGATGTAAAAAGGACAAACACACCATAGCGACGATATTGGTTGTCAACGCACAAGGACAAGCTGTACCTGGCGCGTCGGTGAGACTTTATGCAGTTTCTTCACAGAATCCAGCACCAGCCAATGCTATTCGATTCGACACCACTCAGATCACCAACGGAACAGGTAAGGTGAGTTTCGATTTTAGCGAGTTCTACAAAAAAGGACAAGCTGGTTTCGCTGTTCTGGATATCGCGGCATCAAAGGGAGTGCAAACAGGTGATGGAATCATCAAGATTGAAGAAGAAAAGACGACAGAAGAAACGATCACCATTGAGTGATATCGTTAAGAATATTTTAAGGCCCTGTCGATAAGACAGGGCTTTTTTTTAGTGCGTCAGGCATGTATATCAGCTATAGGGTGCAAGTCCCGAATACGCTTTGCAGTAAGGAGTATTAGCCAAGTGCAAGGGTGTCCTTCGT
>JAYTMF010000033.1:0-4417 GCA_043728755.1 Flavobacteriales bacterium | reverse complement strand
TGAAGTGTTTCCGTTAATCGACGATCACTTTCAAGTATGCATTCGAGAGGTTTTTTTCCTTCGAGTCTTTCGTAGTTATCCTTCTCATGAATTTTCTTTTCCCACTTATCGATCTCCACCTGAATGGTGAGTTTCTCGTGACGCTGGGCCACTTTTCGGGCACTGTGAAGTAATTTTAAGCATTGATCATAAAGTGATTTGTGATACAGTATTTCGATGGAATGCAATTGTCGTTGAAGCTGTGCATCAACGCTGCTGTTGCTGTGAAATGAATCCAGACTTCGGAGAAGCGCGGCATACAATCTGTTTTTGGCAATTGAGAAACGACTTGCAAAAGACTTACCTGTGAATTTCTTCATCAATTTGACTTCGTCATATTCTTGTTGTTTATCGATCGCATCAAACAACAATTGATAATTGTTGGAGTCACCAATGATGTGTCTTGTCGAGAAAACTTTGAAATATCTCTTCTCAGGTTTTGTCATACTCTTCACCAAGCGATGTAAATTGTCGGATGCTTTGTTACTCATTGTTCTTCATTATTAAGGTTGTTCATTTGTCTGTATGCTGCCATAACTTTATCTAAAATCGAGTGCTATCTCACACGCCGGATGCGCAATGAATGAACGGTTCGGTTTCGAAGGTTTGCGGCGCAGTTTGAGTGCTTTATGGTAAACGCTGTGATCTACGATAAAATAAGTCGACGGAATTTGAATGATTACATACCATTTTTGCAAATGCTGCGTTAAGGGTCGGCAATAAAATCATTGATGAATACACGCTTACCTCTATTAATCTGCCATTTGCTCCTATTGAGTGGAGGCGCATCGAATGCACAATTCAGTATCGGAACATGGCGAGATCATTTGCCTTATGGCGATTGCATAGATGTTTGTCAGGCAGACAAATTGATCTTTTGTGCGACACCTTATTCTGTTTTCACGTTTAATCCGGCAGAGAGTGAAATCACGCGCATATCAAAGGCGACGTTGCTCACTGATGTCGGTATCACCGCCATGGAATATGATCCGGTAAGCAAGCTTGTTGTCATTGGCTATGAAAATGGAAACATTGATCTCATCACCTCTCAATCAGGGTTCAATATTCCCGATATCAAATTCAGCAGTGTCATTGGCGATAAGGCTATATATGATATACTTCCTTATGGCAACAAAGTTTATCTGAGCACCGGTTTTGGTATTGTGGTGTTGGACATGATCAGGAAGGAAGTGAAGGAGACATACTTCATCGGAACCAATGGCGGTCCGGTGAAGGTACTAGATGTCGCAGTTCGCGATAACGTTTTGTATGCCGCAACAGAAACCGGTTTGCAAACTGCCGACATCAACAATACGTTTCTCGCGAATTTTCAGAACTGGACGCAGATGAGTGGATTGCCTGCTGACTCTACGGTTCAGCACATTGAATTTTACAACAATCACATGCTGATTTCCATACCTGAGTATGAAAGCGATATTCTCTGGAAGAAAAATATGGATGGAGGAGTATGGGAGCAGCAAAGTTCGCTGGCTCTCTTTCGCATCAACCAGATGTGGTCGAATACCGAATGGTTTACAGTGTCCGGGAACTTTGCATTTATGGTGAGTCACATCGACTTTGGGTTTACCAATATCGTTTCCATGTTTGCGGGAAGATTGCTGCACACAAAAAATTGTATTGTAGGCGATTTTGGGGAAGTATGGGCCACTGATAAATTTTCCGGTTTGATGTGGATGAAGCAACCCGATGGAAGTCAGGATGTGCTGATCAAGCCTGATGGCCCTTCAACTGCTGATTCTCGGCGCATTGGAGCATACAACAACAATATCTGGATTGCGCATGGAGGAGTTTTTCCATATTGGGGAAACCTTTACAACATCACCGGTATTTCTGGACTTGTGGATGGCGCGTGGAGGCAATTTAACCCTGATACCACAACACACGCTGGAGGGCACTTCAATGCATTCAATGGATATATGATTGACTTTATGGATGTAGCAGTTGATCCATTGAACAACAACCGCTTGTTTGCGTGTTCATGGGATGACGGACTCATAGAGATCAATGCGACCACGCTCGATGCAGTTTCGCGCAACGGCAGTGCCACCAATGGCCCTGATGAATCCGGGTTTAATTGGGCGGAGGGATGGACAGGCGTTGCCGGAGTCACGTTTGATAAAAAAGGAGTGCTGTGGTGCACCAACAGTTATACTCCGAGAGCAGTACACGCCTACGATCGCAACGGAAGTTTTTACGATTATAATTTTTCTCCTGTTATAGAAGCCAATGATAAAATCGGTGATGTTATCGTAACAGAAAATGGTTTTGTTTGGGCCGTGGTTGCCGGTCGTGGTGTTCTTGTGTTGAACAACAACGGAACACTTGAAACATACACGGATGACAGTTTCAAGCTGCTCAATGAAACTGTGGGTAACGGGAAACTTCCATCTGTGGATGTACTATGTCTACAGGAAGATCTCGACGCAGAAGTATGGGTCGGAACAACACAAGGACTTTCGATTTTTTATAATTCGGATGCAATTTTTTCAGGAGAGAATTTTGACTCGGAGCAAATATTGATCGAGCAAGATGGCAATATTCAAATACTGCTTGAGACGGAAATCATCAATTGTATAGAGATCGATGGCAGCAACAGAAAATGGATAGGCACACAGAACAGCGGTGTCTATTTATTTAGCGATGATGGCTTGAGACAGATTTACCACTTTACGCAAGAGAACAGTCCGCTACTGGCCAATACGGTTTACGATATTGGAATCAACCACAGCGACGGCGAAGTTTTTTTCGCTACAGAAAAGGGTGTCATGGGTTTCTTCTCTACTGCTACCAACTTCGACCCTGAAATGTCAAACGTTCGTGTATTTCCGAATCCCGTGCGACCTGATTACGACGGATTCATCACGATTGATGGATTGGCGTATAACACGAGCGTAAAGATCACCGACATACAAGGCAACATCATTTTTGAAACAGAAAGCGAAGGAGGTCGTGCGGTATGGAATGGATTGAAGATCGATGGGGGAAAGCCGGCCACAGGAGTTTACATGGTTTATGTGTCGACGTCTGATGGCAGCGCTAGCGATGTGAAGAAGATTACGTTTATCAGATAAGGCAGTAGTGAACAAACGTTCGTTGAATTCAATTCGAATTCCAGATTGAAAGGGCCCTTCCAATAACCTCTTTCACGAATCGACCAAATATTATTTTTACAATTTTTTCGAAAAGTTGTTCGATGTTCATTTCGCCGAATACTTCGTCGAAATGAACTATTGCGATTCATAAAACAGGTTATACCAATATGATTTCTAAAACATGCCAATGTTTGAGAAATTATACAGTGGTATATGCCGATGGATACAAGTGTTTAATTCAATCTGGCGAAGCAAAGATTGGACTATTGCATTTGTCCAATCAGTATTATTGGAAGTGCCTTAAAGATGATTCGCTGAGTTGTTCAACATGAATGCTCGCTTATTTCTCCGAAGAAATTTCCTTTAGCGCATTCGCAGCGTAGAAGCCATTTTTCTGAACCACCTTGGTGAATAAGGCATTGGCTTCATCCACAAGTCCGAGCGCTTTGAGTGATTTCGCGTGATAGAACAATGACTCCTCGTTAAATGTCTTGATCATGTTTTTTTCCGACTTAGAAAACAGCGCAATAGCTTTTTCATATTCCTCGGTGTGAAAGAAGCTCATGGCAGAATAGAACTGCGCATTCACGTCATCCGGATACTCATTCAGCACCACATTGAAACGTTGAATCGTCAATTTGTATTTGGCTTCATCGAATGCTTTGATGCATTGTGAAATGTACTCGACATACGGTGTTGCTTTCTCAGGATGTTCATACAAGTATGTATTTCTTTCTTCAAAAGAGCTGAAGTTGGCTGGTAATCCAACATCATCGAGAGCAAATTTCTCCCATTGCGTTGATCTGATTTCTGTGTAGTCCGCCAATTTGTAATTCAAGATGTGCATGATCTTGATGGCGACAGTGGATGACTTTTTTGGTGTTGGATTTTCTTTAATGGCAGTTGCCAGAATGACTTTTTTTGATTTTTCATTTGTTGTAGTTTCCAATAGAGGAATTGATTCTTCGGACTCGCTTGGTAAGACATCCCTCTCTGAAACGATTGTATTTGCACTTAGCTTTTTGGTATTCAGGATTGCTGGATGGACGACAGCAGGCTTCTCTGAGATGATGGAAGGAATTTCACCGCTGTTTTTTTGAACTACATCGGTCATCGGTGTTGTCAATGCACCGGTGTTAGAATTGCTTGCTATTTTTTGATCGGCGTAGTCATTGCGCGAGATAAGGAAAGTTGTTCCGATGGCTACAGCGGAGCCGATCACCAATCCAATGATCCAACCATTGAGATGCCACCAGGGTGTGGAT
>JAYTMF010000032.1:0-1157 GCA_043728755.1 Flavobacteriales bacterium | reverse complement strand
CGCTGTGTCTCGGGACCATACTGACCCGTGAGGCTGTTGATGTTCAACTGCAGAAGGACATCTTTATCCAGCATGCTCTCATACTTTTCAAAATTGCGGTGCCAGTAATCATATCGCTCCGGATGGGCGAGTATTGGATGGTATCCGGCAAGCCGCATGTTGAAGATAGCTCGTCCGAGATTGGCGTTTTCGGCAGCGAATGATATTTCAAACAACACATATTTCTTGGTTCCAAAAGAAAGCAGTTTGTCTGCTTCAATTTGTTTTTCGAAATGTTCATCGCAATAATATTCAGCTGCTGCTTCTATCTCTACATTCAACCCACGCTTCGCAACTTCATGGCGAAGTAGATCAAGTTTCGAAGAAATGATTTCCGGGGTGTTCTTATACATGTCCCAGAAAATGTGTGGAGTCGTGATGAGTTTATGATAACCAAGTTCTTTTAAATGTTGAATCAATTGAATAGATTCTTCAAGGTTGGCGGCTCCATCATCTATGCCCGGTAGCAAGTGGCTGTGCATATCTACTCCCACAACCGATAGGTCGATTGGCGGAATTTTTTTAATCTTCCTCTCATGTTTCCACTTGCTGAATATTCCCATTTCTTTTTTGTAGGTCGCTGACGCACCAAAGTTAGTTGGCATATTGCTTTTCGTAGTAATGCAAATAGTCACCCGACGTTACCTGATTCAACCATTCACTGTTTGCGAGGTACCAATCGATGGTCAGAGATAGCAAATGTTCAAACGGTTGAGTGGGTTCCCAGCCTAATTCTGTTTTAAGTTTAGATGCATCAATAGCATATCGTGCATCATGTCCGGGTCGATCTGTGACATAGGTAATCAGTTGTTCGCTTTCACCTGACGGACGTCCCAGTTTTTCATCCATGAGTTTGCACAGAAGTTTCACAACGTCAATGTTTTTCCACTCATTGTTGCCGCCGATACAATAGGTCTCGCCATTTTTACCTTTGTGAAAAATGACATCAATCGCACGAGCGTGATCTTCCACCCAGAGCCAGTCGCGGATATTTTCTCCTTTCCCGTAAACCGGAAGTGGTTTCTTGTTTTTGATGTTGTGAATGATCAGCGGAATGAGTTTTTCCGGAAAATGGTGACTGCCGTAATTGTTGCTACAGTTCGAAATGACCACAGGAA
>JAYTMF010000031.1:0-1581 GCA_043728755.1 Flavobacteriales bacterium | reverse complement strand
CAATGCCTTCGGAGCGGCGGGAGTGGGAGCATTGATGCCTAAGAGCAACGTGAAGTTGATGGGTTATCCGCGTAACGATCAGTTTCACCTCGCAGGAATTGGTACTGACATAAAGGTTGGATTTGAACTGTTATTCTGGAAACATTTCTTCATCAGATATGAAGGTAAACTGGGATATATCAATATGCCTTCGATCGTGACAAGAATGGCAAGTATTGAAGACAGAGCCTCACAGCAATTTTGTTTTGCTGCAATGGATGGAATGTTCGGATTCAATTTCAACCTGAATAAGAAACCGACGAAAACGACCACAGAATAAAAAAACATATCGCATCAGTTGGTGCGAAATAAGAATTGATACGCCCATGGCAAAAGTTACAATAGACGGAATAAGCATAGAAGTACCGGACGGAACAACTATCCTCCATGCAGCGCGCATGATCGGAGGTGATATCGTCCCGCCGGCTATGTGTTATTATTCAACACTAAAAACTTCCGGAGGATACTGTCGCACATGTATCGTGAATGTTTCCAAAGGCAGTGACAAAGATCCTCGCCCAATGCCAAAGCCTGTTGCATCTTGCAGAACAACGGTAATGGATGGAATGGAAGTACAGAATCTTACTTCCCCGGATTTACTTGAAGCACGCGCGGGAGTAGTAGAATTCCTGTTGATGAATCATCCATTGGATTGCCCGATTTGCGATCAGGCGGGTGAATGTGACTTACAAAATCTCTCTTACGAAAATGGTAATGCGGAAACGCGTTACGAATTTCCAAGAAGAGAATTTGAGAAAATTGACATTGGCGATAAAGTACAATTGCACATGACTCGCTGCATTCTATGCTATCGTTGTGTGAAAGTTGCCGATCAACTTACCGATGGCCGAGTACATGGAGTAATGAATCGCGGTGATGCAAGTGAGATTTCTACTTACATAGAAAATGTCATTGAGAATGACATGTCAGGAAACGTTATAGATGTATGTCCTGTTGGTGCTTTAACAGATAAAACATTTCGTTTCAAAAGTCGCGTTTGGTATACCAATCCGGTAGATGCACACCGCGATTGCGAAAAGTGCGCAGGAAAAGTTCGACTCTGGTATAAAGGAGAAGAAGTATTGCGAGTGACTGGTCGCAAAGACACCTACGGTGAAGTTCAAGACTGGATTTGCAATGAATGCAGATTCGACAAAAAGAAAACGAACGATTGGACCATTGAAGGACCTGCTCATATTGCAAGTTCATCTGTCATTTCCGCCAATCACTACGAAAGTTTGAAGGCATTAAAATCGACGATCGACAGGCAAAAGAAATCATTGCCACATGGACACAAAACTACTTTGGGGCACGGTGCACTGGATCCAAACAATGTGCATTGATTCAGGGGCAGTGGGTAGATGGCAGTAGGCAGTAACTGATGCAGAGCTCGATAGTTTAAAAGTGAAAAGAAGAATTGAATAAAGAGAGAATAAATAAAATTTTTGCAACGGATCAATTTGGCTTTAGGAAGTTTACGGTTTATCAGAAAGCGTTAGAGCTCGAAGGAGAACTGCATTTGCTTTCAGGTAAATTTCCAAA